>JAZQHX010000302.1:0-8122 GCA_045540835.1 Acutalibacteraceae bacterium
GCTATTTAGTATTTTTCTGTGTCTTGCAGTTATTGCAAGCTCAATCCCCGTTTTAACTATTTTTAATACATTCGCTGTTACTCCAAACACATTGCCGGTAGAGCGTATAAATGGCGGCTCTTTTGATTCCGGAACGGTTGACAGTCAATGGACAACTGACGGTGAATCAATATCGGTTGAAAATTTCTGGGCGTCATATCCCGGTAACTCCAACTGTTTAAAGATTGTTACCGGCAATAAAAAGGCGACGACTAAAGCTACATTTGATGTTGTGAAATCAGCAAGATATTCAGTTACCTTCTATTCTACCGGCAATATTAAGTATTCGGTAGTAGGAGAGGATGGCGGAATTGTTTACAACGAGGCTTCTATAAACGGAAACCAGAAAAAGACAGTTTTCTTCTTTACAGTTCCCGACAACATAGATAATGTCAGCTTGGTATTTACCGCTGAAAACACAACCTTTTATCTTGATTCGGTTTCTGTTTTGCAGAGTGATGCTGAGCAGTTATTGGATGACGGCGGCTTTGAAAGCGGAAATATCGGAAACCAGCTTGGAGAATACATTCAGCAAGCAGGCAACTGGGTTGTAACAAATAGCGGCGCTTATGATGGAAACTATTCTTTAAAGGGCGCCGGAAACTGGCAATATACTTCTTTTAGAATCGGTGTTATACCCGGTACAGAATATGAAGTTTCTTTTGATGCGAAAACAAGCGGTGCCTTTTATTTCCAGGTTAATAATAGCTTCTGGGATAGCGGGGCAATTATGCCCAGAGTTAATATAACAGGAAATGGTGCTTTTAACACATACAGCAATACCTTTACTGTGCCTGATGGCGTTTATACCGTATGGGTAGGCTTTAAATCAGCAAGTGAAATTTATATTGATAATATCTCCGTTAAGGTTGCGGTTCCTGAGCCGGAGCCTGAACCTATTGCTCCGGATGTTTATGCCAAGCCCTTAACAGGTGAAAACGAATTGATTGAAAACGGAACATTTGATTCTACCACTCTTGGAGAGGAATGGAGCAGTGACGCAGAATCAATGACGGTTGAAAATTACTGGGCTTCATACCCCGGAAACAGCAACTGCCTTAAGGTTAAAACCGGCAAAGTGACCTCATCCGCAAAGCTTACTTTAGAGGTTGAAGCAGGTGCATCCTATTCTGCAAGCTTTTATACTACCGGAAACCTAAAGTATTCGGTAATCGGTCAGGACGGCAAAAATATTTCAGATGAGGTTTCTGTTAGCGGAAATCAGAAAAAAAGTAATTTTTCCATCAATATACCTGAAGGTATCAATAAAATTCAGTTGCTTTTCACCGCAAAAAATGCAGAATTTTATGTAGATTCTGTATCTGTTATAAAAAGCAGTGCATCGGATAGTATGTATGACGGTGGTTTTGAAAACGGAATTATCGGCAGACAGTTCGGTGAGTTTGTACAGGCTCAGGGTAACTGGAGTGTAGTGAAAAACGATGCTCAAAACGGAGAATATGCCCTTAAAAGTAATGGTAGCTGGAACTACGGCTCATTCCGTATGGGTGTTATTCCCGGAAAAACCTATAACCTGAGCTTTGCGGCCAAAACCTCGGGAGCATTCTATTATCAGGTTAACGATACCTTCTGGGACGGTCAGGCGGTTATGCCGAGAGTAAATGTAACAGGTTCGGGAAGCTACACCACCTATAACGGAAAATTTACTGTACCTGACGGTATTTATACCATATGGGTAGGTTTTAAATCGGCAAATGCTATTTATATTGATGATATTTCATTAACCCCGGAAATAAATGTTGAGGTTATTGACGATGTTTCTTTCCATAGCGGAAAGCTTAATAATCAGTGGTCAGGCAGTGCTGAATCTATAACGGTTGAAAATTTCTGGGCTTCATACCCCGGAAACAGCTACTGCTTAAAGGTTATAACAGGAAACAAAATTGCCAATGCTAAGGCTTCGGTTTTAGTAAAGCCGGGTGCTACATACTCGGTAAGCTTTTATACAACCGGAAATGTGAAGTATTCAGTTGCTACTGCGGCAGGCACAATGATTAAAGAGGAAACTGCGGTTAGCGGAAATCAGAAAAAATCCGGTTTCTCATTTAAAGCTCCGTCAGATGCTACAAGAGTTGAACTTATATTTACTGCCGAAAATACAACCTTTTATGTGGATTCCGTGTCTATAATTGAAAACAGCTGTATTGAGCTTTTGGAAAACGGAAACTTTGAGGAAGGCTCAATAGGCAGACAGTTTGGCGAGTATATAGATAATCCCGGAAGCTGGAGTGTTGTATCAGACAACGCATACGCAGGCGAATATGCTCTTAAGTGTAACGGCGGCTGGAAGTATGCTTCATTCCGTGTGGGTGTTGTGCCGGGACGTACCTATAACGTCAGCTTCTATGCAAAAACCTCGGGAGCTTTCTATTATCAGGTTAACAATACCTTCTGGGACAATCAGGCTGTTATGTCAAGGGTTAACGAAACAGGAAACGGCGACTATAAAAAATATTCCGCTCAGTTTGTAGCGCCTGAAAATACACACACGGTATGGCTCGGCTTTAAATCAGCAAGCGAAATTTATATTGATAATATATCGGTAAAGGATGTTGAAAATCTGACAGCCGATTCGGGTGCATATAAAAAAGGTGAATTAGGTTTAAATCCTCATACAGAGGATGCAAATAACCTTATAAAAAATCCAAGCTTTATTAAGGGACTTGAAGGCAGTTTTGCTGATGCGCCTGAGGGCTTTGCCATTTCGGATGACGGCTATAATGATAATAAAGCTTTAGTGGTTTCATCTAAGGGCAAGAAAACTGAATATGCTGTAAAGCTTAGCTTAACTGCTAATACTGACTATACTTTCTCTTTTATGGCGAAGGCTTATGAAGCAAATGATTTTAAGCTTGCTATTGCCAAGAATAAGGATGGACTTAATATTCAGGATGCAAGGTATATAAAAATCGCTCCAACAGGTAGCTATTCTCTTTACGGCTATACCTTTAATTCGGATGAGGATACCATTCTCTACCTCTATATTTCCTGCGAAAACGGCTCTGTTTTGCTTGATGATATGGCGGTTTTCGGGGGTCAAGGTATAGATGTATTACCATCTGCTCCACACATATATACCTGGAAAAAATCAAATTTGATTCTTAATAAAGAAAACTCAAATCTGATTGAAAATGCAGATTTTGAAAAGGGTTCCGAGTTTGCAGGCGGAGAAAATGTTAACAGCGAATTCTATAACGGCAGTCATTCGCTTCGTTTCAAGGCAGATGGACAAAGAAAAACAGTTTATGCCAAAATAGCTGTTGAACCCGACAATCTTTACTATTTTTCCACCTATATAAAAGCTATGTCAGTCAGTCGGGACGAAAGCTTTACCTTTGGTATCTTTAACCCCAGAACCAATACATATCTGACGATTCCTTATAATTATAAGAGTAGTAATGATGAGACTCCGGATACGGATGAAAATCGTGCTTTAACTCCGCCTAACTGGGATAACCAATGGCATAAGCGAGGATACGTTATCAATACAAAGGGATTAACAGAGGTTTACATCAGAATAACCGGTACAGATGCGGAAGTTTATTTTGATGATATGATTTTCTGTAAAATGTCTGATACTATTACCGAACTTGGCAATTCTCCGGAAATCGGAACGGCTATTTCTGAAGAGAAAATGGGCTGTAATGATAAGGATAATTTAATATCTGATTCTTCATTCCAGAACAAAAAACATTCTGAATGGACAAATGTTGCCAATTATGATAAATTTATCAGCATAAAGGAAAATGAAAACGGAGATTTTGTTCTTTCAACAATAGCAACAGAGGTCGGCAGAAAGGTTTACTATATCAGATGGATAAATGTTACTCCTGATACACAGTATAATTTCTCTGTTATGGCTCGATCTGCAGCAGAGGATGCCGTTGTTAGCTTCGGCTTGGTCGATGATAGCAAAAAGCCTTCAAAGGTTTTTGCTGTCAATAATGTTACAACCGAGTGGGCATATTACGGCTGTACATTTAACAGCGGTGAAAATACAAGGGTCGGTATATTTGTATGCGATACCGGAGCTATAGTTGAATTTGACCATTTCAGATTGTTTGAATCAAGTAAGGCTATTACTCTTAATCCTGAGGAGCTGGCAGCTAAAATTAAGAGCGATGCTCCGACAGAGGATTTAGATGATAATAATTCCTTGCAATCAGATGATATTGAAGATGATGAAATCAGTGATACTGATGTTGAGAATATTATTGATGATGAAAAACAGGATGAACCGGTTAAATCGGATAAAAAGGTTATGGTTAAAAAGACTTTAATCCCCGGAACTTTCGGAGGACTTTCTTACCTGACGATAACTTTGATAATAGCCGGCTGGCTTGTTTTTGCAATAATTATTTGGCTTACAGTAAGCTTCTTTACTAAAACGTCTGTTTTTTCAAAAAGAGGCAAAGGGGTAAAATAAAATGTTTTTTCATACCAAAAAGAAGTACGAATTAAAAGGAAATAAAATCAAGGAAATAGCTTGCCTTACGGAAAATCCAAGCTCTTGGCAAATGCTGGAGTTTGGGGTTTGTGTTGAGGGGTTAAGCGGCAACATCTTTGATTACGAGCATATTTCGTTAGAGCTTGAGTTTAAATCACCAAGCGGAAGGATTTTTAATCATCCTGCCTTCTTTTACCGTGGGTATGAATTTAAAGAGGGCAGGCTCTTAGAGCCTGCCCCTTTGAATGATGGCTGGAGAATAAGAATAACACCGAGGGAGAGCGGGGATTATTCGGCGGTTTTGCGTCTTATTGAGGATGGAATAATAACCGATGAAATATATTTTGGTTTTAAGGTTACAGTCGGTGCTGACAAAAGAGGCCAGCTTCAGGTTGAGCCGGTGAACCGAAAAACCTTTTGCTTTAATGATGGCACTCCTTATACTGCGATAGGAGAAAATGTTTGTTGGTCGGGTTGGGATGTGAGATGGCCTTATGATGAGAGTATGAACTCAACCATTTATATGGAGGATATATACCGAAAGCTTAGAGACCATAATGCTAATTGGACGAGGCTTTGGGTATCGAAGTATAATTCTATTCATTCTTTAAATTCAAAACCCGATGATTTTTATGATGGTTTGGGACGTGCTATTATCACCGATAGACTTTTAGAAGCCCATGCCGAAAATGATTTGTATATGGATTTAGTTCTGTTATACCACGGAATGTTTATAGCAGAAGGCAACGATAAAGGCTGGAAGGAATGTACATTTAATAAGGAAACAAATGGCGGATATCTTGAAAGTCCTGCGGAGTTTTTCAAATCTCCAAGGGCTAAAAAGGATATAAAATGCTATTTAAGATATATGATAGCTCGTTACGGTTATTCCAGAAATTTATTTTGTTGGGAGCTTTTTAACGAGGCGGATTCTTGTGAAGCAGACCCTGATGATCTTATTCAATGGCATAAGGAAATGACTGACTTTATCAGAATAAACGATTGCCATGAGCATATGATAACAACATCGGCTTGCAGAAATAGAAGTCCTTTAATATTTGATGATATCTATGATTTCATCAGTATGCACAGATATGGCGAACCTGATAATGTTAAATTGATAGTTCACGAGGCGTATATGGCGGCTACGGAATTTTCCAGACCGATTTTAGTTGCAGAATCGGGTAATTCCTGGAGAGGTCCTTTTTTAAGCAGAATAACCAGGCATCAATCTGTGTGGACAGGAATAATGGGTAATACCGCAGGAACAGCTATGAACTGGTGGTGGGATAGGGTTGATGAATACGAAAAGGAAATCGGAGAGCCACTTTCCTGCTATAAGGATTTTGCTATAGCTGCTGATTTTGCTAAGAGAATTCCTCGAAATGCAGAGAAATGCCGCTATGTAATGAGAGAGAGGCTTGCGTGTAATCGCCCGTTTACCGAGGCAATGGGATATAACGGTAAAAACTTCGCTTATTTATGGATTTATGATGTACGATATACCCGCAAAAATCCTATTGATGAAACTATAGAAACAGCTGATTTTGAGGTTATACTTGAAAACGGAGAGTATAGGGTTGAGTGGATAAATTCCTGGACGGGAGATATTATACTTTCCGAAAGGGTAGAGGTTAAAGGAAATTTTGCAAAATTTGCAAGTCCCCCTTTCGGTAGAGATATCCTGGTTGCTATTGAAAAGACATAGGAGTGTTTTTATGAACAGTATTGAAATTTGCAAGGAAAATTGGCGTAAAATATTATTGGGTGATCCTAAAAAAATTGATATATCCGATGCTGAAACAAAAAATCGTATAAATCATATAAATGATGATGCTATAAAAGCATGGGCGATGCTTAAGAAACACCGTTTTGAAGAAACAAATGCCCTTTTTAAAGATGTTAGTATTGTTGAAAGCATTGAAATGACCGAGGAATATAACAATTTAAAGGCCATGGCTCTAGGCTTTGCAACAAAAGGCACTTCCTGCTTTGAAAACGAAGAGCTTTTAAAGGATATTCTGTGGGCACTTGATTGGATGTGGCGTCATTACTATGGTCAAGCAGAAATTGAAGACAGGGGCTGGAGAAGCTATTTTCAATTCAATTGGTATGATTGGCATGTAGATACTCCAAGCAGGCTGATGGATGTTATGCTTATTGTAGAGGAATATTTAACAAATGAGCAAAAAAAGAATTATTTGGCTTTGTTTGATTTTATTAAACCCTATCCAAACGATTTTTCATCAAATAAGCTTGAATTCGGCAGACTAATAGCCTGCTCAGGAATACTGCAAGGTAATAAAGAAAGAGTTTTATGCGGTAGAGACGGTGTTGATGATACATACGATTATGTTGACAATGGTATAAACGGCGGTCAGGGATTTTATAGTGATGGTTCATATATTTTCCATACACATCATTGTCAGTCTGCAGTTTACGGTTTGGCGCATTTTCGTGGAGCTTTGGAAATGGCTGCTATTTTCAAAAATTCAGAGTTTGAAATTTGTCCTGAGCTTGAAAGCAGATTATACGATTGGGCGTTTAATAGCTTTTTACCTTTTGCATTTAAGGGTAGTTTAATGCGATGTATATGCGGCAGGTATCCTGAAAAAGGACGAACCCAGTGTTATTTACTTTTTAAATGCCTTTTAAAGCTTTATATGTTGGGGAATGTGCAAAAAAATGAACAATTAGCCGCTGAAATAATAAATTACATTGATTTTTTAAAAAAAGAAGGCTATATGCAAGATTTTCTTGAGAAATTAACTCTTGATGAATATCTAACCTTTAAAACAATTGAAAATAAGTCGTCTGAATATGATGAAAAAAACAGCTTTAAAGCTTTTAATTTTCAAGACCGCTCTGTTTATAGGAAGAAGAATTATGCTGTTTCGCTTTCAATGTCTTCCTCGAGGATTTATAATTATGAATCTATTAACGGACGCAATTTAAAGGGTTGGTATCATGGGGACGGAATGCTTAATTTCCATACTACCCCAAACGGATATGATGAAGTGTACTGGGATATGGTGAATCCCTATAGAATTCCGGGAACTACTGTTGATGCACAGCAAAGGCAGGAGGTCAGCGTTGCTCAAAGAAATGAGTATCTGAGCTCTCAGGATTTTGTTGGTAGTCTTTCCACCGGCAAGACGGGAGTTTCTGCAATGCAACTCGAATCATACCATAGCCACGGCAAGCTTATTTGCAAGGATTATTATTTAGAAAGCGGGGAATACGGCGGTGCACCCGCTCCCCATAAATCCACCCTTATGGCAAAAAAATCCTACTTTTTCGTTAATGATTGTTTGGTTTGTTTGGGAGCTGATATTAACTCGGCGGATGATTTTCCTGTTTACACCGTGCTCCAAAATTGCAAGCAAGAAACGGAAATAAACGGTAAATATCAAGATATGAAAATTTCGGTTAATTCTAAAGAAATCACTCTTTCAAACACTGATACTAATGTTGACGGAATCAGATATTTTAACTGCGGTGATGTATCGTTTTATTTATTTGAAGAAAATAGCCTGACACTTAGAAAAATCGAAACAAAGCCATGTTTTTTTGAGGCTATATGGCAACATGGTATTAGTCCCCAAAAGGCGGATT
>JAZQHX010000303.1:0-4003 GCA_045540835.1 Acutalibacteraceae bacterium
GCCTGCGTGGTATACCCTTATAATTCTTAGTATACAAGGACTATGGGGAGCAGGAGCGCCAAATGCATACCGTGAAATCTTTAAAACCCTGCCCGAAGCCTTGGCTTCAATCGGGGGCGGAATAGAGCGAAGCGGTATAAGTGCGGCTTCGTCACTCTTAATGCTTATAGTACCATTCTTGTGCTTTATTGTAATGCAATCTAAGATTATTGATACTATGAGCAGTGCGGGTATTAAGTAAATGAAAAAAGCTTGTCTACTTTTGTAGGCAAGCTTTTGTGCTGTTAACGGTATTTTGTGCGGTATTGTGTAGGTGTAACAGAATGTTCCCTGGCAAAAACCTTTGTGAAAAAGCTACTGTCCGAAAAACCGCATTTTTCTGCAATTTCGGTGATTTTCCAGTCGGTATCTCTCAACAATTGGCAGGCAAGCGAAATTCTCTTGCGCTTAATGTATTCGGTAATTGTTACACCCATATTCTCTTTAAAAATACGGCAAAGATGATATTTGCTTATATGGGTTTTACTGCATATTTCGTCTAAAGAAAGCTTATTGTAAATATTATCATTTATAAGCGAAAAAATATCATTAAGCTTATCGTTAGGTGTAGGTGTTTGCTGTACGGATTCGATTCCGATTTCGGCAAGCTCTACTAATGAGCAGGAAAGGCGGGCGTATTTAAGTGGCTTATTATCCTTTAATATATTGTCAATTTTCAGAAAAAGTGAATCGATTTTAATTACATCACTGTCAGATAGCTCGCAGAAAAGTCCACCGTGTTCGGTAAAAATTTTATTAAACTCATTCTCTATATGTAAATTCTTGAAAAGCTTATGCATTTCGGGAGTGTCTACATGAAGTATAGAATGGCTGTAACGGTTAAGGTCATCGGGTGCTACAAAGTGGGTATCCATTCCGTGGATAAAATAAAGACCGTTCTTTTTCATCTCGTACAGTCTACCGTTTATAAGAATACTGCCGCTTTGCTCAAAGCATTGTATAATTTCACTTGTGGTATTGTGCGAATGCGGAGACGAGCCGTTGGCATTTACGTGGTTTATTTTATAACAACTGTTTTTTACAGGCAGCAAAATTATCACCTCTTAATCATTTTAACACAAATCACCTTTAAAAAGCAACAAAATACTAAAAAATGCGATTTATTTCAATTTTTTTGTATTTTAGCTTTGCTTGAAAAGTATATTTAATTATGTTAATATATTGATGTAAAATAAAATTGAGGGTAAAACAATGCAGGAAAAAATTATACACCCAATCGCTCCTTTATATGACAAAAATTCAAGAATATTGATATTAGGCAGCTTTCCGTCGGTTAAATCACGTGAAGAAATGTTTTTTTACGGTCATAAGCAGAATCGTTTCTGGGCTGTAACCTCTGCGGTGTTCGGCTGCAAAATTCCGCAAACTATTGAGGAAAAGCGAAGCTTTTTGATAAAAAATCATATTGCTTTATGGGACGTTATAGCCTCGTGCACGATTACCGGTAGCTCGGACAGCTCTATTAAGAATGTGATTCCGAATGACTTAAGCGTCATACTAAAAACCGCTAATATAAAGCAAATTTTTGTAAACGGCAGAACGGCAGAGAAGTATTATAATTTATATATTAAGGACAAAACCGGAAGAGATGCGTTAGTGTTACCGTCAACCTCGCCTGCGAATGCGGCATGGTCAAAAGAGAGACTGATTGAAGCCTGGAAAATAATCGGCGAGTAGTTTTTCGTATTCACAAAAGCGGTGTTCACGTATTGGCATTACGGGGTGCTTTACATCGTCAAAAAACAGCAAAAGTGCAGGGGAAATGCCGTGATATTCCTCTACAAATGAATACCCTTTAAGTTTTCTGTCTTTAATCAGCCGCTTTGCTGTTGCGTGATAATTAAAATATGCCATATTTTCTCCTTTTTGTAATATTATTTGGTGGTTGCGGACATACTATTCAAAAAGGTTAAGGAGAAAATTTATGGTAGAACAGGATACAATCAGATTATTAAGAGAATGTGATGCAGGTGTAAAAATGGGAGTCTCGTCAATTGATGATGTGCTCGAATATGCATCTGACGAGAAATTGAAAAAGGCATTGACCGACTGTAAATCAGAGCACGAAAAGCTTAATATTGAAATACAAAAGCTATTAAATGATTACCACGACGACGGAAAAGAGCCTAATCCAATGGCTAAGGGTATGTCGTGGGTTAAAACCAATGTAAAGCTTGCAATGAATGAATCCGACGGCACTATTGCCGACCTTATTACCGACGGCTGCAATATGGGAGTAAAGTCGCTTAATAAGTATCTTAACCAGTACGAAGCGGCTGACGAGGTATCAAAGGATATATGCAAAAGACTTATCAAATTGGAAGAAAAGCTTGCAATTCAGTTGAGAGAATATTTGTAAAATTTAATAATTATCTGTAAATTGTTAAAGGTTGTCTTAAGTTTTGGGGCAACCTTTATTGATATTTATTCTGTGTTGTGTTAAAATAAAAGCGAAAAATATGCAATTTTCAAAAGGGTGAACTGAAATGACAAGAAAGACTAAAATTGTTTGCACATTAGGTCCTGCCTGCTCGGATTTTGAGACGGTAGAAAAAATGGCAATGGCTGGAATGAATGTAGCGAGACTTAACTTTTCGCACAACACTCACGCCGACCACGAAATGCGTATAAATACTGTAAAGGCAGTACGTGAAAAATTGAATCTGCCTATTGCTATTATGCTTGATACAAAAGGCCCCGAATATCGAATAAAAACCTTTAAGGACGGTAAGATAAAGCTCGAAAATGGCGATGAATTTATATTTACTACCCAAGAAATTGACGGAGACAATAAAAGGGTTTCGGTAAATTATAAAGGACTTCCTAATGACCTTAATGTAGGGGATAACATATTACTTAATAACGGACTTCTTGTTTTTGAGGTTGTAAAGACCACCGATACCGAGGTTATAACCAAGGTAATTATCGGCGGTGAGCTTTCCGACAGAAAGAGTATGAGTTTTCCAAACAAAACCTTAAAGCAGGTTTATTTAAGTGAGCAGGACAAGGAGGACATACTATTTGGCGCTTCTCACGGTGTGGATTTTATTGCCTGCTCCTTTGTTTCCTGCAAGCAGGATTTGATTGATGTTAAAGATTTTCTTAAGAGCAATAATATAGAGGATATAGATTTAATTGCAAAGATTGAAAATCGCTCGGGTGTGGATAATATAGAGGAAATATGTGAGGAATGTAGCGGCATAATGATAGCCAGAGGCGATATGGGGGTTGAGATTCCCTTTGAAGAATTGCCTGCTATTCAGAAAAAACTGATTACAAAGTGTCGCCTTTTGGGTAAAAGAGTTATTACCGCTACAGAAATGCTCGAGAGTATGATACACAATCCCAGACCTACAAGAGCCGAGATTTCCGACGTTGCAAATGCGGTTTATGACGGTACGAGTGCTATTATGCTGTCTGGCGAGACGGCTGCCGGAAAGTACCCCGTTTTAGCAGTTGAAGCAATGGCGAGAATTGCCCTTAATACCGAGGAAAATATTCATTACGCAAAGCGCTTCAGAACAAGGGAATTTAAAATCAAGAATACGGTTGATGCTATTTCCCATGCAACCTGCGGAATGGCTATTGATATTGACGCCAAAGCTATAACGGTTTGTTCGCTTTCGGGAATGACGGCACGTATGGTATCACGCTTCCGTCCGCCGGTTACAATAATAGGGCTTACCACAGACGAGCAAAGCTGGAGAAAGCTTTCCCTTTCCTGGGGTGTAGTTCCCGTTATGTGCGAAAATTTCACTTCAACCGACGTACTTTTCTATACAGCCGCCAACAAAACAAGGGAAACCCTCGGTCTTGATCACGGTGATAAAATAGTAATCACGGGCGGTGTGACTAACGGTAAATCCGGTAATACCGATCTTATTAAGGTGGATGTATTGTAATTCATAATTCGGAATGCGTAATTAAAGGTGTGCCGCTTTTA
>JAZQHX010000304.1:0-3316 GCA_045540835.1 Acutalibacteraceae bacterium
AAAAATAAGAAAAATAAATATCGGCGGAATGTAAATTTTTAAAACTCCAATGGTGAGGAGGCATTTTCTTGAATGAATTAAAGTGTTGCAAATCGGTTAAAAGCTTGTTTTGCGGACTTGTTGCTATAATATTGATTTTAAGCTGTTGCGTAGTGCCGACGGCTTCCCAAAAAAGTGAAGCAGAAACTAAAGGGAAGCTTTCTGTTACCGAAGAAAAGGCAGAGGCTAATTACCGAAAGCTTGAAAGTAGTTATAAGCTTAATAAATACACCGGTGAGGACATTGTATTTAATGCGGCAGATATTGCGGTAGGAAAGGTAAAAAAGGTTACAGGAATTGTAGATGATAAGTTGTCTGTACAGCTTATTCAGGGCGAAAAGGCAAGCTTTAAAATTAAAGCTCCTTACGACGGTCAGTATAAAATAGCAATACGCTATATGGATACTTCTACAAGCACACTTCCCGTAAACTGCGCTGTTGCAATTGATGGAGAGTATACCTGCTATGAAATGCGTAATCAGCAATTTGAAAGCGAATGGATATACGAAACAGAAAATTTCGCTACCGACCGTTACGGTAACGAAATTGTGCCCGAATCGGTACGATTGTCGGATAAGCAAGAGAATGACTGGTATGAAAAGTATCTTGGTGACGCCGCAGCAATTACAATGGAACCGTTCTGGTTTGAGCTTACAAAGGGTGAGCATATAATAGAATTTGATTGCTCGCAGGGTAATATTGTAATAAACGAGATAAAGCTTACAGCAGAGCCTGAAAATATTTACGGTAAAACGGGTACACCTAAGGGTGACGAATGTTATGTTATAGAAGCAGAACAGTTTGCAAGTAAAAATAGTGCATCTATCCGTCCTACGGGGGAATATGATGCATCGGTTGAGCCGTATTCGTATGCTAATTTAAAGCTTAATATGCTGTCGGGTGCTTCTTTTTCGGACGGCGGACAGAGTGTTACATATAGCTTTAATGTTGATAAGGACGGTTACTATTATTTAGGCTTTAAATACCGTCAGAATTCCAAAAATGATTTTCCCGTTTTCCGATATATGTATCTTGACGGAAAGCTTTATACAGAAGATTTTAAGAATGTAGCCTTCGATTATTCACGGGACTTTACTACTATGACGGTAAAGGACAGTAAGGGGAATCCGATTGGGGTTTATCTTGAAAAGAATAGAGAACATACCATAACCCTTACGGTATCGCTCGAAAATATGGCGGATATAATTGACGATGTGAATGTTCTTATTGATGAAATAAACGAAATGTCACTCCAGATAATGAAGGTTACGGGTAATAACACTTCGCAATACCGTGATTTTGATGTTCTGGCGTATCTTCCTACTATAAGGGACGACCTTTATGGCTGGGCAGACCGAATTGAGGATATTTACGGACGTCTTGCAAAATTTTCGCCCGACGTTGATACTGTAAGTGAATATTCGACCCTTTTAATATGCGTAAAGCAGTTACGCTCCTTAGCAGGGGATATAAACGACCTGCCTACACGTATTAACGAGCTTTATCAGGGTGACAGCTCGGTGGGACAGTATCTTGCAAATACGCTTGAAAGCCTTTATACTTCTCCTTTGACACTTGACCAGATATATATTTATCAGGCAGAGGAAGAGCTGCCCGAAGAAAAAGGATTTTTCTACAAGCTATGGATGTCTGTTTTAAGATTCATAAATTCGTTTGTGGAGGATTACTATTCGGCTTCAAATGAAGACAGCGACGATAATCTTCAGGTCTGGGTAAACCGTTCAAGACTGTATATAGAGCTTATGCAGAAAATGACTGATGACAGCTTTTATGATGAGCAGGGAATATCGGCGAATCTGTCGCTTATGCCTAATGAAGAAAAATTAGTGCTTGCCTGCGCTTCGGGTAACGCTCCCGATGTAGCTTTGGGTGTTACATATACGATTCCGTTTGAACTGGCTATCAGAGGGGCTATAAAAAGGCTTAGCGATTATCCCGATTGGAATGATGTAGCATCACGATTTGGAAAGGGAATTATAAATATAGGCGCTGTAGACGGAGGATATTACCTTTTACCCGAAACCTCCGACTTTTTAGTGCTTTTCTACAGAAAGGATATACTTGACGAGTTAGGTCTTTCTGTACCTGACACTATGCAAGAGGTCAAGGAAATGCTTCCTGTACTTAAGCGTTACGGAATGGATTTCTATTCACACATTGCAGGTCACGGCGGTACTAAAACATTATCTGTGCTTGTTCCCTTTATTTATCAGATGAACGGCAGAGTCTACGGTGATACTGCAACCGATTTGCTGATAACCAGCGAAAATACCGTAAATGCCTTCAAGGAAATGTCGGATTTATTCTCTATTTATGACATTCCTTATGAAGTGAGCAACTATTATCAGCATTTCAGAAGCGGTTCTATTCCGATAGGTATTTCGGGCTTTAATACATATATGACGCTGCTTAATTCCGCTCCCGAAATTGCAAACTCATGGGGAGTAGCTCCCTATCCGGGATACAAGGACGAAAACGGCAATGTGCTTCGGTATATAAGCGGTGCGCAGTCTACCGCCGTGATATTTGACAGCACAAAGCATAGTGAAAAATCCTGGGAATTCTTAAAGTGGTGGACGAGGACGGATATTCAGTCCGAATTTGCTGATACACTTCGTCTTACATACGGTAACGAATATATGTGGAACACGGCAAACCTTGAAGCATTCGAGCAACTGCCTTGGAATGAGGAGCACAAAGAGGTAATACTCGGTATGCTCGACTGGATAGTAGAGGTGCCAAGAGTTCCCGGAAACTATATGACACAGCGTTCACTTTCTAATGCACTTAACAATATTGTACTTAACAGTGCTAATGTCCGTCAGGAGTTGGCAGAGGCTCAAAAGGATATAAGAGAAGAAATAAACGCCAAGCTTCAGGAGTTCGGATATATCAAAGACAATAAAAAGGTTAAAGATTTCAAGGTAGTAAAACAGGAGGGATATTATGAAAAGCAGCAGTAAGCTTAAGCGCAAAATGACGCCGTATTTATTTGTACTGCCTTATTTCTCGCTTTTTACGCTTTTTGTAGCAATACCAGTTGTAATAGCTGTAATTCTCTCCTTTACTAATTTTAATGCTATACAGTTTCCCTCCTTTGTAGGTATTGATAATTATGTTGATTTATTCCTGCGTGATGAGGTTTTTATCCGCAATGTAATTCCGAATACAATAGTTTTTGCGGTAATAGTAGGTCCGGGCGGATATGTATTATCCTTTTTGCTCGCTTGGGCACTGTCTCAGGTCACAAAGGGAC
>JAZQHX010000305.1:0-2098 GCA_045540835.1 Acutalibacteraceae bacterium
ATTGCCGAGCTTTTCTAAAACCGTTTTAATTCTGTCAAGCCCTGCAGGCAAGCCAAAATTACCGAGAGAATGTATATAATTTAATGTATCGGTATAATTCATTTTATCACCGCCGTGTTATTTGAGGACAGCAAAGTACGCTTGTCCCTACATTATATATTATTATAATTCTTAGGTAATTGCAATATAAATATATCCTTAATTTTATAACATCAAACCCCTTTACAAAAATCATAATATATGATAAAATAATCATACCACATCACAATTTAATTTTTGACTTTTTTATGTAGGATAATGCCTTGGTAAAAGGTGTTCTCCCTTATTCCTGCATGGAAAAGTCGGTGTGATGTGGTAGTCTATCCGGAGAACGCTTTTTCAGCACACTCTTCGGGGTGTGCTTTTTTATTTTGATACATTGCTCTACTGTCGCCAAATTTAAAGAGGCTGTCTTGCTAAGATTAAATGCACAGTTTAGCGAAGTTGAATATCACCGTCGGCTCCCTCTGACGAGGGAGCTGTCGAGTGAAACGAGACTGAGGGAGAGAAAAAACACATTTATTGTAATTTTTTTCTTTTCTCTCCCACCGTCACGGCTTCGCCGTGCCACCTCCCTCATCAGAGGGAGGCAGTGGTTGTGCAATTTATCTTTAGTGAGACAGCCCCTTTACTTTTTTTAAAAAACAGTAAAAAATTGTTATACAGTATTGTTATTTTTTAAAAAATGTTGTATTATAAATTTAATAATATTTGTTTAGAGGTGTAAATAATGAGTAAAAGCGTACAAGACATTCTGGATATGATACGTGAAAACGGTATCGAAATGGTTGACTTTAAGATGGTTGACATTAACGGTCAGTACCGTCACGTTACTATCCCTGCACAAAACTTTTCAGAGGACACAATGAAAAGCGGTATCGGATTTGATGCATCGAACTACGGCTATGCAGTTGTAGAAAAAAGCGATATGGTATTTATCCCCGACCCCGATACAGCAGTTATTGACCCTTTCTGCGCAATTCCTACCCTTTCTATGACAGGTAATGCAATGATTATTGACAGTCCTGAAAACCGACCTTTAGCGCAGTATCCACGCAACATAGTACTTGCGGCAGAGCAGTATATGAAGGACAGCGGTGTAGCTGACACAATGCTTATTCTTCCCGAATTTGAGTTTTATCTTTTTGATAATGTTGGCTGGGAGGTACAGCCCTACAGCATAAGCGCAAATATTGATGCACAGCAGTCATATTTCAACAGCGCTACCGAGGGTAAGGGCGTAATCGTACCCAAGCAGAAGGCATATCACACAGCAAAGCCGTTTGACGTTGCATACGAATGCAGAAGTGAAATGTGTATGCATATGCGTGATGCAGGCATTGAAATCAACTATCATCACCCTGAGGTTGCCGCTTCAGGTCAGTTTGAAATAGAGCCACAGCTCGGAAAAATGTCCGAAATGGCTGACGCTTCTATGATGATTAAATACATAATCCATAACACCGCTTTGAAATATGACAAGTGCGCTACCTTTATGCCAAAGCCCATTTACGGTGAAGCAGGCAGCGGTATGCACGTTCATATGTTACTTCTTAAAGACGGACAGCCTGTATTCTCGGACGATAACGGATATTCACATTTGAGCAAAGAGGCTCACTACTTTATGGGCGGTCTTTTGAAGCATATCCATTCTCTTTGTGCTTTAACCAACCCGAGCACAAACTCCTTTAAGCGTCTTGTTCCCGGATTCGAGGCTCCCGTTACAGTAGGCTATGCGACCTCTAACCGCAGTGCGGTTATCCGTATTCCTGCATACGCAAAGTCACCCGACAAGCGCCGTTTCGAGCTTAGAAACCCCGACGCTACCTGCAACCCCTATTTCTGCTATGCCGCTATTCTTATGGCAGGTCTTGACGGAATCAAGAACAAGATTGACCCTCACGAGAACGGCTGGGGTCCGTATGACGTTAACCTTTATCACCTACCCGAAGAGGAAAAAGCAAAGCTTCAGGGCTTACCGACTTCACTTTCCGAAGCACTTGACGCACTTGAAGCCGACCATGACTACTTAACCGCAGGCGGAGTATTCCCCGAGGAG
>JAZQHX010000306.1:0-4116 GCA_045540835.1 Acutalibacteraceae bacterium
GAATTTACACAGAATTTGAAGAAGAACCACACAACATAAAAGGACTTGAGAATTTTCTCAAGTCCTTTTCTTCTGCTTATTTCATTTTCAAACGCACCACATTGGATTTAACTGACTTACCGTATTTATCGGTAACAACACAGTATACCAATCGGTTTTTGGATTTAGCATTCATAGTGGTGGCATAAGTGGATTTGGTTACAGTAGATTTGCTGTACTTCTTAGCAGTTGCATTCTTGACATACCACTGATACTTAAGACCATCACCGCTTGCTTTCACAGATACCTTTGCGGTTGTATTTTTCTTAACCGTCACTGTTTTAGGCTGTGTTGTTATTGATACAGCTTCACGAATCAGGACAGTGGGGGAGGTAACGGTTTTGCCGTATTTATCTTTTACTACACAATATACTCGGCGACCCTTAACGCTGCTTGTCATAGCAACAGAATATGTAGCTGATTTTACAGTAGATTTGCTGTACTTAGAAGCACCGCTGTTTTTTACATACCACGTGTAGGTAAGATTGTCGCCTAAAGCAGTAATCTTTATCGAGGCTTTAGCGCCTTTCTTGGCATAGACAATGGTGGCGGGATTTTTAGTGATGGTAGCCTGACGACGTATTGCTACTGCATTACTTTTTACCTTGTTACCGTATTGGTCGGTGATGATGCAATATACGCTTCGTCCGTGGGACTTGGAATTCATAGTCACAGAATAATACGATTTAGTAGCGGTTGTCTTGGTGTATTTTGTGGCACCCTTGTTTTTTATGTACCACTGATATTTTAGCCCGTCTCCTGTAGCCTTAAAGGTCACCTTGGCGGTTGCACCCTCTTTGGCGTAGGTGGTCTTGGGTTGAGTGGTAATAGTTGCTACTTTCTTTTTAAGAATCGGAAGCTTGAAATAATACTCATTGTTGATTCCTTTAGATTCTATCTTAACGGCAGGTGACCCAAGCAGGGTAAACTTACTAAGGTCCGTATAATTTCCTGCGTAATTTGGGTGTTCACTCATAATACAAACCAGATAATACTGGGTATTTGGTTTGAAGGTACCGGTCTTGATAAGTCCCATATTGCTATTGAGAATGGCAAAAGCAGTACCGCAAACACCGGGCTTGTAAGTCACTAAATCGCCGTTGATTTTAGCATTGAGTGTGGAATCGGTTATATTTTTTCCTATCTGATAACCGTCGAGAAGTAATTCAACCTTTTTAAGGGTTGGTTTTTTTGTAGGAGCATTAAAGTTACGATAGAAGTTGACAGTAAGATGATTCGAACCGTCAAGAACGCACTCTATGTCTATAAACTGTCCTTCAGGACAAAGCAGCATGGCAAAGTAGCTTTCGGAAAAAACATAGTTTTCGGGAAGCTTAAGTTCAACATGCAACTGATATGACTTTCCGCTTAAAAAGGTGACCGGAGTGGTACTGTCAATTCGCTGATAAAACGCATGCAGAGAATCGTATGGACTAATACCCCAATAACATTCCGTCATTTCTACTTGCTCAATAAGCTCTTCGCCGCCGTTAACAGCATGAATTACCGGTAACAAAGCTTTTGATCCCACTTTGGGTACATTGGGCAATCGCAGAGCAACCATATAAATCTCTTCTGCTTTTTTTTCTAATTTAGGTAACTTGAAGGTAACCTGAAGCACACCGCTGGTCGGACGAACCAAACCTATGGCAGGTTGTCCGTTCATTCGTATATCATCAGTCTGGAGATCGGTTGTGTTATAATCGCCTTCTACTTGTATATTATAAGTAATATAATAGTCCGTTTCAGCTAAAAACTCAGTTTCGGTCAAGGTTTGAAACTGTCCGCCGGATATTATTTTAATACAATATAGCTCGTTTTCGCCATAGAAGCCTGCAGTTACAATCGGGTCGTCTGAAGTGAAGGTAAGAGAGTGTGTAGAATTACCAACTTCATAATTTTCAACCTGAATATCGATTGAATCTAATTTTGGTTCTTCTACTGTGGAAAATGTGTATTCAATCTCAGCATAGATAGTATTTGAATAAGATATAATTGCAGCATCTCCGTTAATTGTCACCGGAATTGTGTGAAGGTCCGGGAACTGATAGCCTGAAACACGATAAAGTTCTATACGTATAGTGTAGCTGTAGCCAATTTCGAATGTATCGGTCGGAGTCATAGGCGAATCATTACAGTACCAGACAATTCCGTTTTGATTGTATTCGTTTAACGGACTTTCTTCTAACGTGTAACCCTCACCGATAGTATCAGCCCAATAGTGGGGTGTTTCGCCGGCTACGGGTGCTTTGACATTTACAACCTCAATTTTGCTGATGCTGGTTTCAGCAGCCGCCTGAATGGCACATAGCGGAATCATTCCGATTACCAGTAACAGTGCCAACAGAACACTTATAAGTCGTTTGGATTTTTTCATTGTCTTTTCCTCCTTTAATATATAAGAATACTATAATCTTATATATTTATTATAAAATGTTAATGCTTTTTATGTCATCACCCTAAAGGGGTGAAAGTTATAAAAACAGGGGTGAAAGGCGGGTGAACTTTGTCAAGTTACAGCCATACATCAAGTAAATGACAGTTGATTCAAGGCAATACGGATAAAATAAAGAAGCCTGCGACTTTGTCACAGACTTCTTTATGTAATCATATCTTATACCAAATCGTTAAGCTCTTCACGGTTAGCTACACCCAATTTTTTGTAAAGACTGCGTGTGTAGGTTTTTACCGTATTCTCCGATAAATTTAGCTGAGTAGCAATGTCACGTCGTTTTTTGTTCTCCAGAATGGCTTTGAGCACCTCTTCCTCACGGGGGTGGAGTATTACGCCCTCAGGCAGATGCCGCATTACCAATTCTACCTTGTTCTGCTCCATTAAATGTGATATGTGAACATAGTCCTGCATCATCCAGTATAGTCCCAACAAAATAACTTCGCTGAACAGATAGGAAACTGACAAAAACTCGAAATCCCAGCGAATGAATTTTTCTACTAACCAGAAGGTGATATTTCCCAAAACAATAGCGACCATAAGCACTGCATACTTGTAGGATTCAACCTGACGAACACGCACTGAGTGGAAGATAGCAATAATCATAGCTATAAAATATCCCATCAGATACAGAGCATACACATTATGAAGCGGGGCATACACTTTGTTGAGTCCTTCTGCTACTGTAAAGGTAGTGGCGGAATAATCGTAATACCAAGGACTGCACACAATTGCGAACATTACGAGCGCCAAGACGGTCAGAAATGTTGGTAGCCTTCGGCGATAGGTATAACTGCACAACCGCAGGATTACCATAAACATACATAGAGCGAGGAACACCGACCCGAGATAGGCTGTATGATTTGCTATCAATGCAAATACTTTATTTTTTGCCAGAGACAGCAGAAAATAACCGATATTCACTATCGGCACACAGCAGAATAAAAACATTATCCATGGGTCTTTTTTCTTAACCAGAATCGTATATAGTACAACCAAAACCACCGCCAATACGGTGAGAACGCCATATACCGCCGCCATACATTCACTCCTCACTTGAATTTCACTTTATTATACCATACAAAATATTGGAAATCAAGTGATTGTAGCGGACAGCAATGATAAAAGGACTTGGAAAAATCCAAGTCCTAAAATTGTGCATTACGAATTCTTAATTCCTAATTATTTATTAAGTGCTTCGTTAACTGCAACTGCGCAAGCAACAGTCATACCAACCATCGGGTTGTTACCCGCACCGATAAGACCCATCATCTCAACATGGGCAGGCACAGATGAAGAACCTGCGAACTGAGCATCTGAGTGCATACGACCCATTGTATCGGTCATACCGTAGGAAGCGGGGCCTGCAGCCATATTATCGGGATGCAAGGTACGTCCTGTACCGCCGCCGCTAGCTACTGAGAAGTACTTCTTACCCTGCTCGATACATTCCTTCTTGTAAGTACCTGCAACGGGGTGCTGGAAGCGGGTGGGGTTGGTGGAGTTACCGGTGATGGAAACGTCAACACCCTCATGCTTCATAATAGCAACGCCTTCCAAAACGTCGTTTGCACCGTAGCATTTAACTTTGGCACGTTCGCCGTCGGAGAAAGCTTTTTCTTCTA
>JAZQHX010000307.1:0-14423 GCA_045540835.1 Acutalibacteraceae bacterium
GGTGGAATTTTCTGCCGACGGTATACCTACCGATATTGAAAAGAGTCATGCCTCAATTTTATCCGACAACACATCAGGGAATGACGCTATCAGCCGTATAATGGCGGTTTTGAGCGAATATTACGATGTTACGGCCGAAAGGGTAAATCTCACATATTTATCCGAAAAAGTCCTTAAGAATGCCTATATTTCCGGTACGGGCATTATTTACACCTACTGGAATCCGAATGTTTCCACCGGACTGTTTTCCGATAATGAAAAAAATCTGCCAATTAAAGGTGACATTTGTTGTGAAGTACTTAATATAGAGAATGTAGTATTTGGTGACCCGTACTGCGAATCGGTACAAAGCCAGCCCTACATTATTATATCGAGCCGAAAAAATACCGATGAGGTTATACGTGAAGCGAGACTTCACGGTGCAGATACTTCAACCCTTAAAAACCTTTACGAAGAATCAACCGACGGCAAAATAACGGTTTATACAAAGCTATGGAAAAAGTACAAAGCTGACGGAAAGTATTCCGTAGTATGCGTAAAATCCACCGAAAGAAATATTATCCGCAAGGAATTCGACACAGCTTTAACTCTTTATCCAATAGCGGTTTTCCGCTGGGAAACAAAAAACAACATAGCTTATGGAGAAAGTGAAATCACCTATCTTATACCCAACCAGATAGCCATTAACCGTATGATTACTGCAAATGTGTGGTCTGCTATGACAAACGGTATGCCGATTATGCTTGTAAACGGCGACACCGTAACCGACAAAATAACAAATGACCCCGGACAGATTATAAAGGTTTTCGGCTCTAATGAGGATGTTGCGGGTGCGGTTAAATACATATCTCCTCCCTCTTTTATGAAGGATTTTGACGAAAGTATAAACTCGCTTATAAACAACACCCTTACCCAAAGCGGAGCAAACGAGGTCGCTTTAGGAGACAGCAAGGCCGACAATGCAACCGCACTTTTAACCCTACGTGATGCCGCTTTAATGCCTATGCAGACCGCCAAAAGACGTTTTTACACATTTATAGAGGAATTGTCACGTATCTGGGCAGATTTCTGGATAAGTTATTACGGCGAGCGCCGACTAAAGCTATGCAGTAAAAACACCGTAAGCTACATAAATTTCAATTCCGAGGACTGCAAAGGACTTATCATTTCTTCAAAGGTTGATGTAAGCACAGCCGCTTCTTACAGCGAAAAGGAATGCTTAGATACCCTTTTAACCCTTTTTGAAAAGGGTATAATCGACCGAAACGAGTTAATTACCCGAATTCCAAAGGGAATTATTCCCGATATAAAGGGGCTACTGGAAAAAGAAAGTGAGGTAACAGAAAATGACGGGAAATGAAATTTATAAAAGATGTCTCAGCCTTTTAGGATATACTCCTATAGAGCAGGAAACATTATCTACTTCTTCCCTGCTTTCAAGAATGCCCGATATTTTAAATCAGATTCTGACAGACCTAAAGCTACCCGAAATCAAAAGTCTTGATGAAACGGTCAAGGGTACTAATCTGCAGATTGATGCAGTATGCTGTGGCTGTGCAATGCTGTTATCTTTGAGCGACGGTGACAACCGCAAAAACCGTGTTTTTACCGAGATATACAACGCCAGACGTGCGGCGGCACTCTGTGAAACCGACAAAATCAAGGACAACTTACCCTATACTTGTGACGGAGGAATGTAAATGAAATATACTTCGTTAGACCCGGTAAAAGAAAAGTCCTTGCATATAGGTCCGTTTGAAAAAGGGTTAGACCTTTCACGCAATCCGTTATACATAGATAAAAAAGCTTTAAGCGAATGTAAAAATGTTATATGTGAAGGCTCGGTGCTGAAAACAAGAAGTGGACTTAATACGGCTGCAGAGCATATTATTAAAAGTGATTATACCACCGAATCGTTTTTTAACACCTATAAAATAAACGATAATGATTTTTTTATCAATAATAACAGTTATCGAATCATTACCGAAACAGCCGAAATGGGATTTTCTCAGTATTGTATTTCCTTTTTTCTTTTAGACCAAAATCGTGAACTCACGAGTATTGGCACTATGTCCTTTAAAAGGAGCTCCGATGCGGCATTTTATATACCCTCAAACATAACATTTTTTCAAGCAAAGCCGCAAAGTGGGTGCGGAATATATGCTTTTTTCACCCTTTCAAACTTAGAGGGATTGGGTGAAAACATTTATGAAATTTACGAACTAAATGAAAGTCTTGATAACTGGAAAAAAATAGAGGACTACTATATTCCGACAGTATACATAAACGGCAGAGGTAATATGTACAAGGCGGCAGAAGCCGCAGATAATTTGACTTTAGACCCGCCAAAGCTATTAGAAGCGCCCAATATGCTCAATGGCATTTTCTATGCTTATTATTCCTCAGACGGTTATTCTTCGAGCTTTACACTACCCTTTTCCAATATTTCTAACGCTACTGTGAATTGTAGAATACACTACTCTTTGGAAGCCTACGCAGATTGGACAGTATACGCAGGAGAGACTACCGCAACAAAGGAATTTATGGGTGCTAAGGTCACAATGAATGTAGACCGTCTTAAAGGTATAATATATTTCACGGTTGAAGCAGGTGATTATTCCGTACCGTATATGAGCAAATACCGCATTAACAACATAAAAATTACCGCATCTAAAAAAGACCCGTCTGATTTTTCGGACATAGTCTCCTGCACCTGCTGTAAGGTGAGTAATTCCCGAATTATTTTATCAGGCGGTGACAAGTCCGACTGTATCTACTCTGCTAATTATGATAATCCGCTTTATTTTCCGCAAACCGCATTCGCCCAAATCGGTGAAGACAGATTGCCCGTAAAAGCATTATCTCTGCAAAAGGATAAAATCATCGCCTTTAAGCCAAACGGTATATACCGATTAGAATTAAAAAAAGGCAAGCGTGTAAATTCAATAAGCCTTCTTGCTGATAACGATTCCGTATTTTACGAAACCGACAGTTTTTCGGTTGTTTGTATCAGCAATACTGTGGGTTGTAACACTCAATCTGCTACGGCAAACTTTCACGAAAAAACACTCTTTGCAGGTACAGACGGCAATTTTTACAGCATTTCGGATTCGTTTAATATTAAGCCTTTGTCAGGCAAAATAAAAGAATATCTTAAAGAATTTGAACGGGAAGAGCTTAGTGAAACGGTTGTGCTCAGCGACGAAAAATACTGTTACTTTTTCCTTAATAACATTGCTTACATAGCCGTACCCGATGACGGCTTGAACGCAGACAAAACCTTATGGTATATTTGGCAGTTCCCCGAAGAAGTGAAAATCAAGGGCGGAAAAACTGACGGAAATTCTCTCATACTGCTCTGCACTAACAGCTACACCACCTGCTATACCGCTGTTTTAGACGGAAACGAAGATATTGTACCCGATATAACAAATTCAGCCGAGCCGATACAGAATTTTAAAATAGAAAGTCGGATAACTACTGCCAATTTTGCACCTGAAGGTATAAACCGTAGAATAAAGCTTAACCGCATTTATTTATATATGAGTGCTAAAGGTAAAACCGAAATATGCCTTAACGGTAAAGCCGTTAATTTTTCCGACAATCCCACCACCGACTCAGCAAATAGTCTTACCAGGATTATTATCTTCCCCGAAATCTACTGCGCAAATTCGATTTATATAACCGTCTGGGCAGATGAGCAGCTTGTCCTTACCGAAGGGGAAATTTGCTATGTTTAACCGCAATAAAAAAGAATCAAGGAAAACAACCTAATATGAACAGTACAGTTATAGTAGCAATAATTTCCTTTTTAGGAACACTTGTAGGCACAGCAGGCGGAATTATTACATCGGGGAAACTAACTCAATACCGCTTAAGCCAGCTTGAAAAAAAGATGGATTGCCAATCAAAAGCAATATCACGTATTCCGATATTGGAGGAAAAAATAAGCAGCGTTACTCATAGAATATCCCATATAGAGAATGAGCAAGGCTGCTGTCACAACGACTATAATATATCATAAGAAAAAACCGTTCATCATAAAGATGAACGGTTTTGTGTTGGCATCTACTTATCTTCCCAGGCGGCTTCCCACCAAGTATTTTCAGCGCAAGTGAGCTTAACTTCTGTGTTCGGTATGGGAACAGGTGGACCCTCACCGCAATCAACACCAACTTGTCTGTCGCTTCAGGCGACTTTGATATATTACCACACAAAAGCACATTTGTCAAGCATTATTTTTAATTTTTTTAAAATTTTTTTATTTCGTCAAATAAGAGCTTACTGCATAGACCGTTTTTCCGTTATACAAAAGCCTCGACCAGCCGTTTGACGACACACCCGTCCGTGTCACAAATTCACCGTTTTTAAGGGTATAGACAACCTCGCTGTCGGTAACACTCGGAAGTGTACGTAAATTAGTTTCACTCTTAGCCGTAACCTGCTCGTTAACATCCGTAAACTGTGTTTTAATACCCGTTTCCGATTGAGTATTGCTTTCTACCGGCTCTTTATGGCTTAAATCGGTGGTTAAATAGCTTGTAACTGCATAAACCGTCTTCCCGTTCCATAAAAGCTTCGACCAACCGCTGTTTGATACACCTATTCTGGTTGCGGTTTCACCATTTTTAAGGGTGTAAACCACCGTATTCGGGTCTTTGGAGCTGGGCTCACTTCTAAGATTTGTTTCATTTTTAGCCGTAACCTTTTCGTTAACCTTTTTAAATCCGTCCTCGGGTTCGGGTGTAGGCGGTTTGTAGCTTAAATCGGTAGTAAGATAGCTCGTAACAGCGTAAACCGTTTTTCCGTTGTACAAAAGCTTAGACCAGCCGTTTGTACCCTTAGCAATCCTTTTTAATGTCTTTCCGTTTTTCAGCACGCCTAAAACTTCCGAATCAGACGAAGCGCTTTTACGTAAATTCACCGTATCCTTTGCAGTAACGGTATCGCTTACAGCGGTATAAATACCGTCCTTTTCTTCTGGAGGTTTTGCAACATTCACCTTTTCGTTGCTTTTAGGCGCCGCCTTTTTTACCGTAAAGTAGGATACCACCATATCGGTATCTCCCTTAATTCCGTCAACCGCTCCCTTATGCGTATATTGCCACATATCAAACCTACCCGAATAATCAGGCTTTGATACTTTTGGATATGTAACCGCAGGATAATGCGCTACCCAAATTTTATAGTTATTATTAAGCTTTTCCATATCCCAGTTGAGCGAATCCTTAATATCACTTAAAGCGGCATAAAACATACCACTGTAGCCCTTTTTCTCTATCGCACTTAAAAAGTTTATTGCATTATTGGTTCTTTGCGCTTTACTGAGTGAATACATACGGCTGTCTGAATTCAGAAATCCCTCGCAGTCATATACCACGGGATACGAAATCGGATAGCTTTTTATAGCATTAGCCGTCCATTCGGCTTCGGCTTTGGCTTCCACTTCGTTAACGGCAGTAGAAAAGAAATATACACCTACGAGTATATTGTTCTTTACCGCCTGCTGAATGTTATAATCGGCATTTTCGTCCTTGTAAATCTTTCCGTTTTCGGCACGGTAGCCCACACGGATAATAGCAAATTCTATTCCCGAATTTTTTACCTTATTCCAATCAATCCTACCCTGCCATTTAGAAACGTCTATTCCGTTTGCCTTGCCCGTCTGCTTATTAAGCTTATTTGCATCTACCTTAGTACCCGAATTTTCCCCTTTAATCTGTGGTTGCGGGTCGGGTATGTCGGTATCTGTATCGGAAACCTGTTCTTCATTTGAAGGAATGTTCACGTTATCAGAAATACTGCTGTCATTTTTCGATACAGCGGTTTCGTTTTTTGAACTCTCCCCACCCGTTTCTTTTCCGCAACAGCAAAGTGTCACGCACAAAACGGTAATAAGACAAATCAATTTCAAAAATCTCATATTTGCTTAATACCTCGCTTCTTTATCCAAACCGATGGTGAAAACAACAGCAGCATCGGGAATAATTCAAGTCTGCCTAAAAGCATAGCATAGGATAAAACTATTTTTGCAAAATCCGAATACTGCGAATAGTTTGACACAGGACCTACCGCCGCAAAGCCCGGACCTACATTATTAAAGCAGGACGCAACTGCAGAAAAGTTTGTTTCAATATCGAACGGCTCAAAGCTTATAATTAAAAACAGCACCGCAAAGCACATAATATAAAGCGCAAAATAAGAAAACACATTAAGAATAGTACTGTTTTCTTGCTTTTTACCCTCAAAATGCACCGCCGCAATGCTTCGTGGGTGAAGCATCTGCTTTAAATTTGCCCTTACCGACTTAAACAGCAGTACCACACGTGAAATTTTAAGTCCGCCGCCGGTTGAGCCTGCACAAGCACCCGTAAACATAAGTAATAACAATACGCCTTTTGACAGCGCAGACCAGGTGTTAAAATCGGCTGTGGCATATCCCGTAGTACTGATTATTGACGCCACCTGAAAGGCGGAATGTCTTACAGAATCGGCATTATTACCGTAAACGGAATAAATATCAAAAGCGATAATTGCGGTAGAAAGAATTACAATTCCTATATAGGTCCACAATTCCTCACTTTTAAGCGCTGAACGGAATTTGCGTGTGAGCGCTAAATAGTATAGGTTGAAATTCACCCCGAAAAGTATCATAAATACTGTTATTACCCACTGCAAATACGGAGAATAACCCGTAATACTGTCAGCATCTACACCGAAACCGCCCGTGCCTGCAGTGCCCATACTGTAAACAATGCTTTCATAAAGCGGCATACCGCCAAAAAGCAACAATACAATCTGCGTAAGGGTAAGTGCAATATAAATAAGATACAAAACCCTTGCAGTAGTCTTGATTTTAGGCACCAATTTACCTATAATCGGTCCCGGCATTTCGGCACGCATTATATGCATACTCCGTCCCGTGTCGGTAGGGAAAATCGCCATAAGCAGTACCAGTACACCCATACCGCCTATCCAATGGGTAAAGCTACGCCAGAAAAGGATTCCCTTTGTAGAGGCTTCAATATCCGGCATAATGGAAGCGCCCGTTGTGGTAAGTCCGCTTACCGTCTCAAAAAAAGCGTCTACGTAAGACGGAATCTCTCGGCTTATAAAAAAGGGTAACGCCCCCACTGCCGACAAAAGTATCCAGGCGAGTGCCACTATTACAAAGCCTTCCTTAGCAAAAATGGCTCTGTTTTTGGTTTTTCCTATTAAAGAAAGTATAATTCCCAGAACAGCGGCAACCGCAATGGCTACAAGAAATGCATAAACACTGCTTTCCTTATATATTAAAGAACATATTGCAGGGAGCAAAAGCAACAAGGCTTCTAAGGAAACAATCCGTCCCAGCATATAGCAAACCATTTTTATATTCATTTACATTACCTCAATATATCCGAAAGGTCCTGAAGTCTGGCTGTAAGCGACAGCACAATAACCTTGTCCCCCACAAGCAACATATCATCACCCGAAGGAATAATGGTCTTTCTTTCACGAATAATACCTGCTATAAGCACATTTGGTTTCAGACTCAGTTCTTTCAGAGGTTTATTAAGAAAGCTAAGGTTTGATTTTATGCTGAATTCCAAAGCCTCTGCCTTGCCGTCCATAAGCTTATAAAGGGTTTCAACACTGCTGCCCTCGGAATTTTTAAGGGCACGTGCATACTGAACGATTCGGTCGGCAATTATTTTTTTAGGAGAAACAAAGCTTTCAAGTCCCCAATGCTCTGCCAAAGGAATCAATTCGTCACGGTCTATTTTTGCAATTACCTTAGGCACCTTATGAGAAGACGCAAAGGAAGAAATCAGTATGTTCTGCTCGTCCATTCCCGTAAGCGCTACAAAGGCATCAAGCGAATCAAGCCCCTCTTCAAGTAGGGTTTCCTGTTCAGCACCGTCACCGTTAACAACAACCGCTTTAGGCAGGCTCTCGCAAAGCTCCTCACAAAGCTCTTTATCCTTTTCTATAATTGTTACAGACGTTCCGCCTAAAGTCAACATTTTAGCAAGGTAATAAGCCGTCCTGCTTCCACCTAAAACCATAATATTTCTTGCCCTGCTTTGCTGAACACCCATTTCCTTGAAAAGCTTTACAATCTCGGCAGGAGAAGCGGTAATACCAACCTTGTCACCACTTTTAAGCACAAAGTTACCGTCAGGGATATATGCTTCGTCCCCTCGTCCCACAGCACAAACCAGAAATTTAGCGGTATATTTATTTCTTAAATCCATAAGCTTCTGGTCTGCTAAAGGAGAATTTTCACGTAGTCTTAATTCAATCATCTCAAAGTTACCCGAAGAAAAGGTATCAATTTTCACAGCAGACGGAAGTTTTAAAATATTAAAAAGCTCCTTTGCCGCCATTCGCTCGGGATTTATCGACATTGCAAGCTCTAAATGCTGTTTCATAAAGTCAAGGCTTTGGTCGTTGTATTCAGGATTGCGAATTCTCGCCACAGTATTTTTAGCCCCCATACGCTTCGCAACAAAGCAGGAAAGCATATTCAATTCATCCGAATTTGTGACCGCCGCTACAATATCTGCATCCTTTGCGTTAGCTTCAGCTAAAATATCGCTGTCCGCACCGTTACCGCAAACACCCATAACATCATAAATGTTTGTAATTTCAGAAATAACGTCAGGGTCGGTATCAAGCACCGTAACATCGTGTCCCTCTGCAACAAGACTTGATACTAAAGTTATACCAATGCGTCCTCCGCCTATTATTATAATATTCATAAAACATTCCTTCCCAAAAGAAAATCAAACTAATACTAAACTTATATGATTTTAACACCTTTTATCCAATTTTACAACCATAACATACTCATTTAATAGTGCAAATTATAAAAACAATAATTTTTTTAAATTTTCTATTGACAAATGCTAATGATTTGGATATAATATAATGGCTGTCCTAAAAAACGGCACATTTGGCTGTATAGCTCAGTTGGCTAGAGCATGCGGTTCATACCCGCAGTGTCATTGGTTCGAATCCAATTACAGCCACCATCTGGCCCGGTGGTCAAGAGGCCTAAGACACCGCCCTTTCACGGCGGTAACACGGGTTCGAATCCCGTCCGGGTCACCAGAAAAGAAAACACCTTTTGTCTGTTCGACAAAAGGTGTTTTCTTTTCAACGAAATTTGCCCTATCGGGCAAGTGAAATAGCTTCGCTGTGAAATATTTACTTCGTAAATGTGAAATATTCGCTGATGCGAATGTGGGCAAATTTCATTTCACATTGTGACGAAGGAACAATATTTCACAATGACCGCAGGTCATTATTTCACATTGCGTAGCAATATTTCACTTTAACTTTTATAATGATTGTAGTTTGTCGAAACGATATTTTAAGTTTCGACAAGCCGGCAAAACAGTTCTGCATAAATGTGACCCTATCCGCAGAATGTTAATTCCCTCATCAGCACTGCAAAGGAAAATATGAATAATAAAGTTAAATAATCTCATTCGTAAAGGAGCAAACCTATGAGCTTTTTGACCGAACTATTTTTAGAAATATTTGTAGAAGGAATTTTTGAGCTGGTTGGATACTGCTACATAAAACTTATGACCTTGATTGTTCCCGATAAAAAAATTAGTGATACCGCAAAAGAAAAAATCAAATCGGCGATAAAAATCGTTGCAGGAATTTTAGCAATAGTACTTGTTATTGGTTTGATTTTACTGGTACAAGAAAAGCCTTTTATAAAAACAATCGGCAAATATATGACCTATATTCCTTTGACAATAATTGTCCTGCAGATAATATTGGGAATAACCGTAAAAATAATCGATTATTTTAAAAAGTAATTTGTTTTAAATCCAAAAGCCGACGGCATTCACCGTCGGCTTTTGGATTAGGGGAGAATATGGGATATATAAAATCTGGCTTAACAGATTTTAAGCTGTTTGTATTCGCCATTTTCGTTGGTTTCTTTTTTTATCCGTACCTTATATTCCGTATATTTATCGTTTTCGGTTTTTCTTGTAGTAACTCCAAAACCCGCACTCCTTAAGGTATCGGTAAGCTTTGCAAGGCTGTTATAAAACATTCGCTCGTCACCTATTGCATATTTGCGTATCGGCTTATGCTCGGGTAAGCTTTCTGTGTTTTCACAGACCTGCAAATCTTCGCACTCCGTTGGCGGATTTATTTTGAGCTCTACCAATTCTCTTGATTGCTGTAAATTCAAGTTGTTCTCAATAATGCTGTTAAGAACATCTTCACGCTGATAACGGGGCAGAATAAGCAGCAGCTTTGCAAATTCAATACTAAGTCCTGCTGATGATAGCCTATTCGCAATTTGTGTATCCAAATCCAAAAGGCTTAGCTTGTCCGACAACTGCGCCGCCGTTAACCCAAGCCTTTCTGCCACCTGAATATGACTGAAAGAACCGTAAGTAACCAGTCTGCCGAGTGTCTGTGCCTCATCAAATGGGTCAAGCGGCTCACGCTGAAGATTTTCCATAACCGAATACAAAAGACTTTCTTTAGTATCAAGCTCATACAGCACGCAAGGCACACGCCTAAGCCCCACACTTTTTGCCGCCAAAAGTCGCCTTTGCCCTGCCACAAGAATAAAACCCGCTTCGTCACGCCTGACAGCTAATGGTTCTATAATTCCGTTAACCGTAATACTTTGCTCAAGCTTTTTAATTTTCTTAGTATCGCTGTTTTTCCGCACTGCATTACAGGGTATCCTTATTTGTTCAGGTTTTAGCATAAGTAATTTTTTGCTCTTAATTGTATGCATTAAAGCACCGCCCTCTTTGCTTCAATTATGCTACTCATTATGCATTTTGTAAAGAAAAATCGGTCGGGCGTTTTCGGCAAAAATATAAAAAAACAGCCGTTTTAAAGCGGCTGTTTTGAAATATCTCCGGGTTTTCTTGGATATTTTGGCGGAGTTTGCGATATTTTTTTAAAGGTAACAAAGGCTCTTTTGTCATTCCCCGGCAGGGTTTCAAATATAATATCAGCTTTAGAACAACCCAAAACCTTAACGGCATTGCCGCAAATTTCGGTTTCCTCCAAAACATTAGCCCCTTTCATTGAAACGAAAATACCGCCTTTTTTCACAAGCGGAGTGCAATATTCCAAAAGAACGGGCAAATTAGCAACCGCCCTCGCAGTAGCTATGTCAAAGCTTTCCCTTAATGCTTTATTTTTTCCTGCGTCCTCTGCACGGGAGTGAATGGTTTTTATCCCCTCAAGCCCTAACTTTTCTATTACATCATTCAAAAAAATCAGACGCTTATTAAGACTGTCAAGCAATGTAACATCAAGGTCTGCCCTTATGATTTTAAGCACCATACCGGGGAAGCCTGCACCGGTACCAACGTCAACTATCTTAGCGCCCTTTTCGGGAGCCACATTTTTAAAGAACAGTATACAGTCATAAAAATGCTTGTAAAGCACTTCCTCGGGCTCGGTAATTGCGGTAAGATTCATTTTTTCGTTCCATTCGAGCAATAAATTACCGTAGCAGTTCAGTTGTTCCTTGATTTTATCCGTAAGCTCAACTCCAAAGCTTTTACATAACGGTGCTATGGCATCTATATTAAAATCAATCATTGCAGTATGCCTCCAGTCGGTAAATGGGCTGACCGAGGGAAGAAAAACGGTGCTCGTACTCGGTTTCTATATTCTCGGGAAAATCGCTGTTGTGCAAATCCAAGGAAACATTTTTAAGCGCAAAGCCCGATTTGCTTAAATGCTCGAGTGAAAACTCAAAAAAGTGCATATTGTCGGTCTTTTGGTGTATTTCTGCACCTTTTTTCATAATCCGCTTATAAATTTTTAAAAACTTTTCGTGGGTAAGGCGGTGTGACGCATACGCCGCCTTCGGGAACGGACAGGAAAAATTAAGAAAAATCCTTTCTACCGAACTATCCTTTAAGTATTTCGGGAGATATTCCGCACCGCATTTAATAAATCTAAGATTGTCTATGCCCTCTTTTTTTGCCGTTTCGCAGGCTTCAACCAAAACATTTCCGCTTTTTTCTACCGCAATCAGATTTATTTCGGGGTGACTTTTAGCATACTCGCAGGCAAATTTGCCCTTACCGCAACCAATTTCAAGATAAAGCGGAGCTTCTCTTTTAAACCAGTCAACCAAATCTATATATTCCTTTTCCTTAATTGCGGTATTAAAATTTCTGTCCTCAATATCACTTACAAACAAAATATCACTTACTGCTTGCAGCCTCTCCTCAAGGTGTTTTTTCTTACGCATTCTCATAGTTATTCAGTATATCCTTTGCTCTCTTTTTAATCATTTCCTTTAAAATTTCGGGCTTTTTAACCGTAATATCCGAGCCATAATTCATAATCCAGGTAACCGTTGCAGGCGACAACGCCGCCTTTATTCTGAATCCAAACTCATTTTCGGTAACATTCTTAATAAAAATATCGGTGGAAAAACGGTCAAAAACCTGCTCGGCAATTTTCTTATTACAGCTAAGCTCAATTTCATAAAGCTCGCCCGAAAACATTCCGAAAATACGGCTCAAATAATCTGCCGTGTCAAAATAATCCTTGTAATCACTCACTTCACTGAAGTCCCTTGCAGGGGTATCAAGAATCTCGACGCTGTGTATTTTATCTACCCTTAAATGAATGAGATTATCGTACTTTTGGTGATTGCCTAAAAGATAATAATAATCGTCCTGCCAGGCTAAGGCATAAGGATTTATTATCATTTCCTTGCACTTTTTGTTTATTTCTCTGTCAACACCTAAAACACGGGTTATGTATTCGAGCTTTATTTGTTTTTTTGCCTTTACAGCACGGTTAATTTTATCTATGGTATAATAAATTTCCTCGTTATCGCACTTATCGTCAAAACGAAAGAAAACAGCATTCTTTCTGTCCGCCGCCGTATTTACACTCTGCATAGAATTAAGCTTTGAAAGCAGCTCCCTTGTTTTTTTGGGGCTTATAAACTTAGCCGAGCAAACTGCATCACAAAGCAGGTGGATTTCAGGAATTTCAAACTCCCTTTCTCCTATAAACCAACCCGTTTTCGGAGTTCCCGTTTTAATTATATCCAGTCCGTACTCCTCTAAAACCGAAATATCGTCATAAATCGTCTTGCGGTTTGCCACGATAGAATATCCGTCTAATTTATCAATAATATCAGACGAATCCAAAGGGTGCTCCTCATCACTAAACTTTTTAAGTATGTCAAGAACATACAAAAGCCTTAGTTTTCCGCCAAGCTGTCCTGCCACTTTTTCGTCACCTCCGAAAATTCACCGTAGCTATAAAGTGTATTAAGTATGTCAAGCATCGCATTAGGGGATAAATTTTCGGGTAAAGACAGATATTTCAACAGACTTTTTCTTTTATCACTACTATCCTTCCCACCCGAAAGACCGCAGGAATATAAATCCACCTTAGTAATTTTTTTTACGTTTTCACAGCACTTTTCGGCTGTTACACCGCTTCGCATAAGAGCATTTTCGAGAATTTCGGTTGTCATACCCTCTACTCCTAAAATACCCTCTTTCCCGTATTTATCCTTACGCTTTTCCTTGCCGCTTATGCGTGGCACATAAACATTTATAATTTCACATTCACCCGCAATATTTTTAATATGCGAGCGTATCATATTCCCGGCACTATCAGAGTCGGTAATGACAATAAGCCCGAAACGCTGGGCTAATGTACGAATCAAATCCCGTTTTTCTTTGTTTTTAAATATCCCAAAGCCGTCAGTAGGAATGATTAGTCCGTCCACCACATTCTCAAGAGTAATCTTGTCATATTTTCCCTCAACAATTATCGGTTTTTCAAGCTTTATCAACCGATTCACCCTTTGCAATAATATAAATAAGCTTTATTACAAGCTGTTCCAAAACGATTTTACTGTCAGCCGAAAAGCTTTTTAACAGTTTATCAGCCTCTATTATGGCATTAAGGCTGAGCCTTAGCTTTACTTCGTCTAATTTTCTCAAATTCTGCCTCGCACGGTCAAGCACAAATTCCCTGCCCCTATAACCGAATTTTTCGGCTATTTCGGGGGTTTTAGCTCCGCATTTAGAGGCGGTATAAACTCTGTACATATCAACATAAGTTCCCGATACGGTATAGAGAATAATCATCGGCTCTATGCGCATAAAAAACAGCTCATCCAATACAGCTAAAGACTGCTGTATATTGCTTTCCAAAATAAATTTAGAAAGATTGTAAACCGATGCCTCCACCGTTTTAACCGAAACCAAATCAACCGTGGTTTTGTCTATTACTCCGCTACCTACAAAGGCGCAAAGCTTGCAAAGCTCGTTTTTGAGAAGATTTATATCGTCGCCTGCACTTTCAACCAGATATTTCGCCACCGTACCATCCATTCGAAGTCGGATCGTAGCCATGTCGTTCTGTGTGCCAAGGAGTTGGGGAGAAATTTTGTCTTC
>JAZQHX010000308.1:0-5541 GCA_045540835.1 Acutalibacteraceae bacterium
GTTAAAGCTCCCGGTTTTGGTGACAGAAGAAAAGAAATGCTTCGTGACATTGCAGTGCTTACCGGTGGTGAGGTAATTTCCGAGGAATTAGGTCTTGAGCTTAATACTGCTACTATTGAGCAGTTAGGTCGTGCAGGTCAGGTTAAGGAATGTAAGGAAAATACCATTATCGTTGACGGTGCAGGAAATTCAACTGCTATCAAGGACAGAGTAGACCAGATAAGAAATGAGCTTTCTGTTACAACCTCTGACTTCGATAAAGAAAAGCTTCAGGAAAGACTTGCAAAATTGGCAGGTGGTGTCGCAGTTATTAAGGTTGGTGCCGCTACCGAAATCGAAATGAAGGAAAAGAAGCTTCGCATTGAGGACGCTCTTTCTGCTACTAAAGCTGCAGTTGAAGAGGGTATCGTTGCAGGCGGCGGTGTAGCACTTATTAACGCTATTCCTGCTGTAAGCGAGCTTTTAAATAAGACCGAGGGTGACGAAAAGACCGGTGTCAGCATTGTGCTTAAGGCATTGGAAGCACCTATCAGACAGATTGCATTAAATTCAGGTCTTGAAGGTTCTGTAATTATTGATAAAATTATTTCCGGCGGTAAGGTTAACTACGGCTTTGATGCATATAATGAAAATTATACCGATATGATTGATGCCGGTATCGTTGACCCGACTAAGGTTACACGTTCTGCACTCCAGAATGCCGCTTCTGTGGCTTCAATGGTGCTTACAACCGAAAGCCTTGTAGCAGATAAGCCTGAAGATGCCGCTGCTGCCAATGCTGCTGCAGCCGCTGCTGCCGCAGGCGGAGGAATGTATTGATAATTCGGAATTCTGAATTTGTAATGCGTAATTTTTTGACGCTTATCGGAATTCATTTAATTCCGAATTCCGCATTATGAATTACGAATTGATATTTCCGTGCTCTCTACGGGAATTAAACGGGAGGGTAGAATCTACCCTCCTTTATTTTTTAGGAGGAACAATAATTGATATTTCATTCTGTGAAAAAAGAAGAAGTTCTAAAGGAATTTTCAGTTGATCCGAATGTTGGCTTGAGTGCTGATAAAGTCAAAGAATTACAAGGAAAATACGGTGAAAATAAGCTTAAAGAAAAGAAGAAAAAGAGTAATATTCAGCGCTTTTTTGACCAATTTAAGGACGTAATGATTATTATCCTTATAATTGCCGCCGTTGTTTCTTTTGGAGTGGTTATTGCCGAGAAAAACTGGGGTGAGCTGTTCGAGCCTGCACTCATACTGCTTATTGTAATTCTTAATGCGGTAATGGGTGTTTATCAGGAGGGAAAGGCAGAAAAAGCGCTTGATGCCCTTAAAAATATGTCAGCTCCTCATGCAAGGGTTATACGTGACGGCAAAGAGCAGGTTATTGATGCCGCATTGTTAGTACCCGGTGACATTATTAAGCTTGAAGCAGGCGATTTTATTCCTGCAGATGCACGTTTATTGGCATCCGCTAGCCTTAAAAGTGAAGAATCAGCACTAACGGGTGAATCTGTACCCAGCGAAAAGGAAGCAGATGCAGAGATTACAGCGGACGCACCGTTAGGCGACCGAAGTAATATGGTATTTTCGGGTTGCAGTATTACCTACGGTACAGCTTTAGCTGTGGTTACCGCTACGGGAATGGATACCCAGATGGGTAAAATTGCAAACCTTTTGCACGGCGAGGGGGATTCTCAGACACCGTTACAAAAGAAGTTAGCCCAGCTCGGAAAATATCTTGGAATTATGGCTTTAGCGGCTTGTGCAGTAATCTTTGTAGTCGGTCTGCTTAACGAAATTCCTGTAATGGAAATATTTATGACCTCTGTTTCATTGGCTGTATCTGCAATTCCTGAGGGTCTTCCTGCAATTGTTACTATTGTACTTTCAATCGGTGTACAGCGTATGGTTAAAAAGAATGCACTTATCCGCCGATTGCCTGCAGTTGAAACCTTGGGTAGTGCTTCGATTATTTGTTCCGATAAAACGGGTACACTTACCCAAAACCGTATGACACTTAAAAAGGCTTATGTTGACGGCGGTGAGGTTGAAGATATTACCTATAATGATTCCGAAAAGGTTAGGGCGCTTCTCAATTACGGTACACTTTGCTGTGACGGCTCTGTAATTTTCTCTGAGGACACAGAACAGCATATAGGTGACCCGACAGAGACAGCAATTGTTTATGCCGCCCATAAAAACGGCTTTACAAAGGAATCGCTTAATAAGGATTATCCGAGACTTGCAACCATTCCGTTTGATTCCGATCGCAAGCTTATGTCAACGGTTAATAAAATAAACGGTAAGAATATTGTTATTGTAAAAGGCGCTTTTGATATGATGGCAGAGCGTTGTATAAAGGGTGACCTTAAAAGAGCAAAGCAAATAACCGAGGAAATGAGCGAAAACGCACTCAGAGTGCTGGCAATCGCTTATAAAATTATAGATACCGTACCCGAAAATCCCACAAGTGAGGAGCTTGAAAACTCTCTTACATTTATGGGTCTTGTTGGTATGATTGACCCGCCCAGAGAAGAGGCTAAGGCGGCAGTTGCTACCTGCAGAAAGGCAGGAATAAAGCCGGTTATGATTACGGGAGACCACGTTGTTACTGCAAAGGCAATAGCAAAAGAGCTTGGTATATTCCTGCAAGGTGATATGGCAATTACAGGCGCTGAGCTTGATAATATGACCGAAGAAGAGCTTGACAGTAAGGTTGAACTGATTTCGGTATACGCACGTGTTTCGCCTGAAAATAAAATCCGTATTGTAAAGGCGTGGCAACGCAAAGGACAGGTTGTTTCAATGACGGGTGACGGTGTTAACGATGCGCCTGCTTTAAAAGCGGCAGACATTGGCTGTGCTATGGGTATTACGGGTACAGATGTCGCTAAGGGTGCGGCGGATATGACACTTACCGACGATAACTTTGCTACAATCGTTGACGCTGTAAAAGAGGGCAGAGGTATTTACGCAAACATTAAAAAGGTTGTAGGCTTCCTTTTGGGTACCAATATCGGTGAAGTTATAACCGTATTTTTTGCAATGCTTTTGTGGCATAAGACTCCGCTTTTGTCAATGCAGCTTTTATGGATTAACCTTGTAACCGATTCTCTGCCTGCAATTGCGCTCGGAATGGAGCCGGTTGAAGCAGATATAATGGAAAGAAAACCTAAACCTAAAAACGAGGGTATTTTTGCAAACGGTTTAGGTGTAAGGGTTGTGCTTCAGGGCTTTATGTTTGCAGTACTCACTCTTATTGCTTTCTTTGTTGGCTGGAAATGGAATGATAATCTGTCTTACGGTCAGACTATGGCGTTTATGGTACTGTCGGTTTCACAGATTATACAGAGCTTTAATATGCGTTCCGACCGTTCGCTCTTTAAAATCGGAGCTTTCGGAAATAAAACGCTTAATAAAGCGGCAATAGTATCATTGCTTTTAGTAGCAATTGTTTTGTTTACTCCGGTACGTATTGCTTTCGGTCTTGAATTACTGCCGATTACGCTTTATCTCATAGCTTTAGGTCTTATAATTGTTCCTCTGATTATAATGGAGTTGTCTAAAGCTATTGGTCTTATAAAGCATAAACATTAAAATTATAAATTTACTCACCTTCAGGGCATCTGCTTTGAGGGTGAGTTCTTTTTTGTTTGTTATTTTGTCGTTCGTGCTTGTCGAAAAAAATAAAAAATACTAATTAAATACATTTATTGGGAATTTTTAATGTTTTTTTATAAAAAGACTTGCATTTATTACGAATTGGTGGTAATATATGTAAAAATAATACAAAGGAGATAAAAACAAATGGAAAAGAAGCTAAAAATAATTGTTGCTGACGATTCTACGGATTTAGGACAGAATTGTGCCAAAACCTTTAAGGCATACGGAATGGATGTTTTACTTTGCGAAAAGGACGGTAAAGCCGTTTTAAACAAGGCAAAAACAGAAAAACCTGATATTATTCTGGCAGACGTATTTATGCCGAATCTGGATATAATCGGTGTTGTAGAGGGTATGAAGGATTTAAAGAACAGCGAAAAGCCGATTGTTATGGCAATGTCTAATTTTGATAACAACAGATTGGAAAAGGAATTGCTTGATGCAGGTGTGGGTTATTATTTTTTAAAGCCTTTTGATGTTAATACTATGGCGGAAAGAATAATTCAGCTTTCACATTGGCAAAAGGAATTGAACCCGCTTGTGGTTAAGAATAACGTTATAAGTGATACGGATTTAGAGCTTATGATAACCGAAATTATACACGAAATCGGAGTTCCTGCACATATTAAGGGTTATCATTATCTGAGAGAAGCAATTATTCTTTCGGTAAAGAACAGTGAAATTATAAATTCGGTTACAAAGCTATTGTATCCGACGGTTGCTAAGAACAATAAAACAACATCTTCCCGTGTCGAAAGGGCTATTCGCCACGCAATTGAGGTTGCATGGGACAGGGGAGATATTGATGTATTGGATTCATATTTCGGATACACAATACAAAATGACCGTGGTAAACCTACAAACAGCGAATTTATTGCAATGATTAGTGATAAATTAAGACTTAAATTAAAAATAGGTTGATACATACTACAACATTTATTGGGCGGCAATGCTTTAACGCTTGTCGCCGTTTGTAGTATTTAAGAAGTGCTGTAACTAATACTTTATCCTTGACTTATTTTAAGCTATGGTTTATACTTTATAATATATTTGGGAGGTTTTATTATGAATACAAATAACGTAAATAAGATTAAGCTTCATAATATTGAATTGAATGATTTTATAAAAGCAATTGATGAGTGCAAAGGCGATGTTTATCTTGAAACTATGGACGGTGACGTTCTTAATCTTAAATCCAAGCTTTGCCAGATGATAGGTCTTGCTACAATTCTGAGCAGTACCGAAATTACCGAGGCTACACTTCGTTGCACAAACACAGAAGATGAATCTTTGCTTTTCCGTTTTAATCTTTACGGAAAAATGCCCGAAAAGGAGTAATTTAAAATGGCAGATTTTTTAATGTATAAGGAAAAACCGCTTGTACGTAGCGGTAACGAAATTTATTACGGTGATATGTCGGAAGAATTTGTGGTTCGTTTTACTATTCTTTCAACCAAAAAGGTTGGCGATAACGAGCTTCCCGAAAAGGTAAATGTTCAGCTTTTAAAGAGTGATATTCAGCTCAAAGAAAAGGACAGAATCACAAAAGAAACAACTAAAGATAGCTTCTTTGATGCTTTAGATGTAGGCTTTGTTTGGCTGGAGCGTGCATTAAAGGGATAATTTAATGGTGTATGGATAATGAACAAAATTGTTGTTGATTCTCACATTCATATGAAAGAATTTGAAAACGGCGCCGCAATGCTTGATAGTATTGCGGCTTTAGGCATTAGTGAAGTAGTTATAAATTCATTACCGTCATACAGAAGTATTGCTGATAATCTTGCTTCTCTTTATTATAAGCTTAATTATAATAAAATGAAGGTAAGGGCTTTTGGAGGTTTGCATCATTTTGATGTTTTTTCGGAAATCCCGT
>JAZQHX010000309.1:0-2357 GCA_045540835.1 Acutalibacteraceae bacterium
AATTTCGATTTTTTTTGAAATATCCGCTTCTTCTTTTACCGTTTCGATAGCACCCGTCATTCGTTTTTTCAGCGCATCAAGTGCCTTGTGGCTATTATAGGTTTTGGGCTTTTCATCCTCTTTAAACAGCACTTCTTCGGGAGTAAGCGTATGCGGTGCAGTTATGTGGTTTGAGGAATTTTCATTATCAAGTATAGTGAAAAACTCTTCATTTTCATCATATTTCTGACGTTTTTTCATAGCTTCCTCCGTTTTCTTAATACTTCATACATAAGCACACCTGCCGCAACCGATGCATTAAGCGAATTGATTTTTCCGCACATTGGCAGACTTACAATTCGGTCACATTTTTTAGCGGTAAGAGTACCTATTCCTTTTCCTTCGTTTCCGATTACTAAAGCGCAGGGCAGGTCAAAATCCACAAGGGAATAATCCTCGCCGTCCATATCGGCTCCCATTACCCAAACGCCCTGTTCTTTTAGAAAATCTATGGTGGAGGCAATATTCGTAACACGGGCAACCTTCATATATTCGAGTGCTCCGCTTGCCGATTTTGCAACCGTTGCATTAAGGGAAGCACTTCTGCGCTTAGGAATTATAATTCCGTGTACTCCGGAAGCCTCTGCCGTTCTTATAATTGCACCTAAATTATGTGGGTCTTCAATTTCGTCACAAATTATAATAAAGGGCTGTTCGTTACGACTTTTTGCAACCTCGAGTATTTCTTCAGGCGTAGAATACTCCTGACTTGCGAACATAACCGCAACACCCTGATGGTTAGCACCTGAACAGTAATAGTCAAGCTTTTGAGGACTGACTTCTTTGATTAAAATTCCTTTTTGATTACACTTAGCAATGATTGCTGTAACCGAACCACCGCTGACACCGTGAGCTACAAGCAGGCGGTCAATTTCTCTTCCCGAGCGTATCGCTTCGAGTACGGGATTTCTTCCGCAGATTATATTTGATTGAGAGTCTTTATTAGTGTTTTCCACTTTATTAGCACGTCCTTAATTGGTTTAATTCGTTTTCTTGAATTCTTAAAAGTTTAAAAATCGGTATGTCAAAGCACTATTATTGCATTTTGACATATATTAGATATTATAACACAACATCGTTATAATTCAAAGAGTAATTTTGCAATATTTTCGTATTTTTTTGAATTTTTTATATCATCTGAATAAAATAACAGCTTCTTATAAAAAACACCCTCCGCATTTTCTTTGAATGCAGAGGGAAATTTTATAATAAATATCCTGAAAGTATACCTAAAACTGCCGAAAGACAGATAATAATTATCGGGTGTATCTTTTTAAATGCAAGCACTACTCCTAATACAAAAATCACAAGGGATATATAAATATCACTACTTTTAAAAACAGACAGGCTTATGCCGTTTGGAAACAGTACGGTAATTACTATCGGAATTATTGCTGCCGCTATAAGACCCACAACTGCAGGCTTTAAGCCGGTCATACAACCCTTTACAATACTGCTTTTTTTGAATTTTTCATAAATTCTTGCTACAATAAGTATTACAATAAATGAGGGTAAAACTACTCCTAAAGTAGCACAGAAAGAGCCGAATATACTGCCTATAACTCCGAATTCGCCACCCGTTTTACTTCCAATATATGTTGCCATATTTATAGCAAATGGACCTGGTGTGCTTTCACTTACGGCTATAAAGTTAGTAAAGGCGGTCTCATCTATCCAATTGTGGGCTTCAACCTCTTGAGAGATAAGCGGTAACATTGCATAACCGCCACCAAAGGTGAAAAGACCTATTTTAAAGAAGGTTAAAAAGAGGGTTAAAAAAATCATTTATTAGCCCTCCTGTCAGCATAGATAGAGGTTATAAGTCCGAATAATGCACAACCTATAATAACCCACAGCACCGATATATCCACAAATGCCGCCACTAAAAATGATGCGGCTATTACGATATAGGACACAAGATTTTTAGGACTTTTTTTATACATTCCCACAAGGGCTTTGATAAGCAGAGCCAGAACACCTGCACGTATGCCCTCAAATGCGTATTGTACAGCCTTTAATTCCTGGAATTCTTTGAGCACAAAGGATATTGTAAGGATAATCACAAAAGAGGGGAGTACTACTCCGAGTGTTGAAAAAAATGAACCCCAAAAACCGCATATACGGTAGCCAATAAATGTAGCGGAGTTAATTGCAATCGGTCCCGGTGTAGATTCTGAAATAGCGATTATTTCAAGTATATCATCGTCGGTTATCCATTTTTTTTCTTCAACAACCTCTTTTTGAATAAGCGGAATCATAGCGTAACCGCCGCCAAAGGTAAAAGCACCTATTTTGAAAAAGGTTACAAAAAGCTGTAA
>JAZQHX010000310.1:0-14058 GCA_045540835.1 Acutalibacteraceae bacterium
CAAAGCAAAATCTGCCCGACGGCATTCCCGAAATTGAAAGCGCTGTTATAAGTGCACTCGGTCCGGGTACAGATTCCACGGGTATTCCCATTTCGTGGCACTGTCTTACTAAATCCTCACCAGGGTCAGAAATTGCAGGCATTCCCGCATCGGACACCACAGCACAATTTTCACCCTTTAACAGTCTTTCAATAATAAGATTTCCCTTGGTATTCTTATTATGCTCATAGTAGCTGAGCATTTCCTTTTTTATATCAAATCGGTTTAAAAGCTTTACGGTAACACGGGTATCCTCGGCGGCAATAAAATCCACCGTTTCGAGTGTTTCCCTCGCACGCTCGCTAAAGTCGCCCAAATTACCAATTGGCGTACCGACAACATATAATTTTCCACTCATTAAAGATACGCCTCCTTATAAGCTCCGTATATCTCTATCATTTCGGACGAAAAACCGCCGTTTTCTTCAACATATAGCGTCGGCTCGATTCTGAGTCCAATATTACCCGAACGCCTGCCCTCTAAAAGCACAAGCCATGGCTCTTCGCCCTTTCGCTGACAGACAAGACGCAATCTTTTTGGCTCGACCTTATATTTACTCATAAGGCTCATAAGCTCCGCCAGTCTTTCGGGACGGTGGCACATACAAAGTCTGCCGCCCGTCTGCAATAATTTTGCACCTACGGCTACTATGTCTTCGAGTGTACACTCTATTTCGTGACGTGCAACCATTTCCACCCTGTCAGGATTTTTAATACCAGCATTCGGTGCTTTATAAGGCGGATTGCAGGTAACCAGTGTATGATAGCCGAATTCTACTTTACCCTTTAAATCGGTAAGATTACTGTTTATTATGCTAATTTTTTCAATTTCAAGCTCACTTACGGTTTTTTGAGCTAAAAAGGTAGCCTCTTCGCTTATATCAACCCCCACCGCCTGACTTAATTTTCCGTCACGCAGCATTAAAAGGGGAATTATTCCGCAACCCGTTCCCAAATCGACGAGTTTATCCTTCACTTTAGCTTTAGCAAAATAACTTAACACCACCGCATCTGTCCCAAAGGTGTGATGCGGTGTTACGTTAACAAAATAATTATTTCCTAAAGGTTCTTTCTTTAAATTCTCGACCATTTTACGCCCTGAGGTGTATCCTCTAAAACAATACCCATTTCCTTTAACTTATCACGGATTTCGTCAGCCGTCTTAAAGTCCTTAGCTTTTCGGGCGGCGGTACGCTTTTCGATAAGCTCCTCAATCTCGCTGTCAAGCGATTCGGTCTTTCTGTTGTAAACAAGACCCAATACGCCCGTTAATTGGTCAAAAATATCAGCACAAGCATTAAGTGTTTCCTTACCTGCCCCGTTTGCAATGGCAGTATTTATATCACGTACCAGCATAAAGATTGAAGCCAATGCATCGGCGGTATTAAGGTCGTCTTCCATAGCGGTGATAAAGCCGTTTTTATGCTCCTCAATAAATGCGGGAATCTCTCCGCCGTCGGGTGCATTTTTAAGTGCAAAATCAATGTTATCACGGCAGGTGTAAAGACGGTCAAGCGAATTTTTAGCCTGCTCGATTATATCAACAGAATAGTTAATCGGACTTCTGTACTGAGAAGAAACCAAAAAATAACGAATCGGCTCGTAGCCGTATTTTTCGGCAACGTCACGAACGGTAAAGAAGTTATTCAAGGACTTTGACATCTTGTGATTGTCAACATTTATAAATCCGTTATGCATCCAGTAGTGAGCAAAATCACAGCCGTTTGCCGCCTCACTTTGAGCTATTTCATTCTCGTGGTGGGGGAAAATAAGGTCTAATCCACCGCAGTGAATATCAATGGTTTTTCCTAAATATCTTCCTGCCATTGCAGAGCACTCAATATGCCAGCCCGGTCTGCCGTTGCCCCAGGGTGACTCCCAGAAAGGCTCGCCCAGCTTTGCACCCTTCCAAAGGCAGAAATCCATCGGGTCCTCTTTAATATCGCCTGAGTCTACACGCTCGCTGGCACCTGCCTCCAAATCCTCAAGCGGCTGGTGAGAAAGCTTGCCGTAGCCGTCAAACTTCTTTGCTCTGTAATAAACGTCACCGCCTGCTTCGTAAGCGTAACCGTTCTCCATAAGTGAGGATATAATTCCCTGAATCTGCTCTATATTTTCAGTAGCTCTCGGGTGAACGGTAGCCTCTTTAACATTAAGTCCCTTAGCGTCGGTCCAGAATTCGCCTATAAATCTTTCGGCAACCTGCGGTACGGTAATACCCTCCTCGTTAGCCTTCTTTATGAGCTTATCGTCAATATCGGTAAAGTTCTGTACGAAATTTACATTATAGCCACGCCATTCAAAATAACGACGCAAAACATCGAAAACGCAAAGCGGTCTTGCGTTTCCTATATGGATATAGTTATAAACGGTAGGTCCGCAGGCGTAAATTTTAACCTCGCCCTCGTTTATCGGTTTAAATTCATCCTTAGTGCGTGTCAGTGTATTAAAAATTTTCATAATTATTCTCCTTTGGATATTAAAGATTCTAACTCTGCTATTCTATTTTCCAAGCTGTCCATTTTCTGCTTTACGGGGTCGGGAATATGAATCTGGTCGAGGTTGTGACCGACCTTTTTGCCGTCCTGCCGTACAACACGTGCAGGCACACCTACAACGGTTGAATTAGGCGGCACTTCTTCGAGTACCACCGCACCTGCCGCCACACGTGAATTATCCCCAACCTTAAAAGGACCTAAAACCTTAGCGCCTGCGCTTATCATTACGTTATTACCAATCGTTGGGTGACGTTTTCCCGTATCCTTACCTGTACCACCCAAGGTAACGCCCTGATATATAAGCACATCGTCCCCGATTTCGGTGGTCTCACCTATTACTATTCCCGTTCCGTGGTCTATAACAAGCCTTCTGCCTATTGTAGCTCCCGGGTGAATTTCAATTCCCGTTTTTCTTGCCGCTCTTTGGGATACAAAACGTGCCAAAAACAGCCAACCGTGTTTATAGTAAAAATGTGCACGCCTATGCATTCTTATCGCCTTAACACCGGGATAAAGGAACATTACTTCCAGAAAGGAGCGTGCGGCAGGGTCTCTGTCCCTTACGGCGTTTACGTCTTCTCTAAGTTTATTAAACAAACCAAAACCCCCGATTATTTTGTAGGATCAACATAATCCTTGCAAGCAGAAAGATAAATTCCGCCCGATATTACGCAAAGCACAGCCGAAATCCAGAAAAGTACAATAATTATTATATCAATTATTCCCTTAAAGTCCGTGAGTAAACCGAGGTCTGCCAATACAAAATAAGCAAACAGTGCAAAAATTATTCCTACCATTTGCGAAACGGTTTTAAGTTTTCCCCACATATTTGCCGCTACTACTTTACCGCCCGAAGAAACGGTAACAAGTCTTAGAGATGATACCATAAATTCTCTGAACAAAACTATAAATACAATTGCTATAAGATGCCAGCAAAAAGCGGTGTTTTTGAAAACAAATATAAAGCCTAAATATGCAGAAGTTGTAAGCATTTTGTCAGCTAACGGGTCTAAAAATTTACCGAAATCGGTAACAAGATTATGTTTTCTTGCCATTTTACCGTCTATCATATCGGTAAGAGATGCGGCAGTAAACAAAATAAGTGCCAGAAGATACCTGTAAGGCAGAGCCTCTATAAGCATCAAAGCCATAAAAACGGGGGTTGCAATCATTCGTGCAATTGTGAGCTTATTTGGTGTATTCATTCTTCCAACTCTCCTAACAAATCGTAATCAAGGCAATCGTTAATACGTACCCTTACGTATTCTCCGATAGTAAGCTGCCTTGTTGACATAAAGAAAATTTTACCGTCCACTTCGGGCGCATCGGCTACTGTTCTGCCGAAATAACACTTTATATAATCGTCCCAGCCCTCAATTAAAACCTCGGTAACCGAGCCGATTTTTTCCTCGTTCTTTTCTGCCGCAATTGTCATTTGCAGCTCCATTATATTCTCCATTCGGTCATTCTTTATCTGCTCGTCTATCTGACCGTCAAATTCTGCGGCAACTGTACCCTCCTCAGGTGAATAGGTAAAGCAACCTAATCTATCAAACCGTTTCTCCCTTACAAATTCCGCAAGAGAACAGAACTGCTCGTCACTCTCCCCGGGGAATCCCGTTATAAGTGTAGTTCTTAAAGTAACCGACGGAATAACCTGCCTTATTTTATCGATTAAATCGGATATGCTCTTTTTATCACCCTTACGGTTCATACGCTTTAAAATTTCGCCGTCAATATGCTGAAGCGGAATATCAAAGTATTTTACAAGCTTTTCTTCGTTTGCAACCGTATTCAAAAGCTCGTCGTCAATCTTATCGGGATAGGTGTAAAGCGTTCTTATCCAATGAAGCTTTTCTATTTTACAAAGTCGTCTTAAAAGCTCTGCTAACATTGGTTTTCCGTAAATATCGGTACCGTATGCGGTGGTGTCCTGCGCTACAACAATAAGCTCGGTAACGCCGTTTTCGGCTAAGCGTTCAGCCTCTGCTACACAGTCCTCAATCCTACGGCTTCTCATTCTTCCCCTTATCTGAGGTATTGCACAGTAGGTACAGCAGTTGTCACACCCGTCGGCAATTTTAAGGTAGGTGCTAAAGGGGTAACCACCGAGTATCCGCTCGCCGTTTAACTCTAAATCGGTCTTTTCCCCGTAAGAATTAACCTTTTCGCCCTCGATTGCCTTTTTAACTATTTCGGCAATTCTGGAATTCGAGCCCAAACCTACGCAAACGTCAACCTCAGGGATTTCCTCTGTAACATCGTCCTTATATCTTTCGGCAAGGCAACCCGTTACAACCAGCGCCTTACAGTTGCCGTCCTTTTTATATTCCGCCGCTTCGAGTATATTTTCAATAGCCTCCGCTTTAGCGGCTTCTATAAATCCGCAGGTGTTAATTATTATAGCATCTGCGCTGGCTTCCTCGCCGCAGATTTCAAAACCTGCGTTTTTAAGTGTGCTTAACATCATTTCGGCGTCCACCTGATTTTTAGGACAACCCAAAGACACCATACATACCTTGTACATAAAATTTCCTCTAATCTTCGCTGTATTCCAAATCATCGTTGTATTTTTTCATTGCCGCACGCACGGCGGAATAGGAAAAGCCCTTGCGTATGAGTGCGGCGAAAACCTTTTGCGTTCCGTTTTCAGCACTCAATTTTGAGGCATATTTCCTGTCTATCAATTCGGCTATCTGTGATTCCTCATCGGAATCAATTTCGTCTAAAACCTCTTTTGCCAAATCGTAAGGGATTCCCTTTAAATACATTTTATTTAAGGCTTCCCTTTTAGATGTATTTTGCTCTATAAGTCTTTCGGCATATCTTTCGGCAAAGCGGCGGTCATCAATCATAGAAAACTCTACAAGATTTGCCATTACAGCCGCTACTGCCCTTTTAGAAATGCCTGCCTTAATAAGCTTTTCACTTAAAGCTTTTTCGGTATAATCCATTCTGTCAAGATACCATAATGCCCTTGACTTTGCCCTTTTATAATCCGAATCGAATTTTAATTCCTTTATAAATTCCGGCTCAACTTCCATTCCCGTGTAAAGGGAATTTTCAATGCAGACATCATTATCAATAAGGATTTCCGTACCGTCAGAAAGTATCAGCTTAGTCAGGTGACGTTTATCCTTAATTAAAGAAGTGATTATCATTATTCGTCAACCGCAATGTCAATATCTACACTCTTGCGGGGTCTTGCAGTCGGCTCTTCGGGCATAATTTCAATAGCATCGTCACCCTCGGGCTCGCTTACAGCGAGCTCGCCGCCGTCACTTACAGCCGTCATAATTTTAGCCTCTATTTCAGCCGCAAATTCGGGGTTATCCTCAAACAGCTTTTTAACATTGTCTCTACCCTGACCGAGCCTTGTTTCTCCATAATAGAACCAAGCACCCGATTTCTTTACTATACCCAGTTCAACACCTGCATCAATAATTTCTCCTGTATGGGAAATTCCCGTACCGTACATAATGTCAAACTCTGCGGTTTTAAAAGGAGGTGCTACCTTGTTTTTAACAATCTTAGCTCTTGTGTGAGTACCTATAATGTCGCTGCCGTCCTTAATTGGCTCTCCTTTACGTACATCTATTCTTACAGATGAATAGAATTTAAGCGCACGACCACCCGGTGTGGTTTCGGGGTTGCCGTACATAACACCGATTTTTTCACGCAACTGGTTAATAAATATAGCCGCACAGTTAGACTTTGAAAGTGCACCTGCCAATTTACGCAAAGCCTGAGACATAAGTCTTGCTAACTGTCCTACGTGGGCTTCACCCATTTCACCGTCAATTTCAGCCTTTGTAACAAGTGCCGCTACCGAGTCGATTACTATTATATCAACCGCACCCGAGCGAACAAGTGCTTCGGCAATTTCCAAAGCCTGCTCACCTGAATCGGGCTGGGAAACGAGTAATGAATCAATATCTACACCCAAGTGAGATGCATAAACGGGGTCAAGTGCGTGCTCAACGTCGATAAATGCCGCTGTGCCGCCTGCCTTCTGGGCTTCTGCTACGCAGTGGAGTGCTACGGTAGTTTTACCCGAAGATTCAGGTCCGTAAATTTCTACAATTCTGCCCTTGGGTATACCGCCGATTCCCAAAGCTATATCGAGCATCAAAGAACCTGTTTTAATGTGCTCAACATTCATTGCGGCATTTTCGCCTAAGCGCATTACCGCACCTTTTCCGAATTTCTTTTCAATCTGCTCAACGGCAGTTTTTAGTGCCTTTTGCTTTTCCTCATCCTCAACCCTTCTTACGGGTGCTTTAGACTGTGCTTTAGCCATTTGCGTTTCCTCCTCTTAAAATCCTTTATATCAATTCATTTTTATTCCTGATACTGCACGGTCAATACCGCCCATATCTTTTTTAACCTTTATGTCGGTAAAGCCTGCATTTTTCAGTATTTCGGCTACCCTTTCGCTTTCGTTTATACCGACTTCAAACAATAGCATTCCGCCCTCTTTAAGACTGCCCGAATATTTCTCGGTTATAGCCTTGTAAAATTCCATTCCGTTGTCATCGGCAATAAGTGCCGTTTCTGGCTCGAATTTTACTTCGGGAGAAGTATCCTTCATTTCGTTTTGGGGTATATACGGCGGATTGCTTACTATTAAATCATAACTGCTGTCCGCTCCCGTACTCTCAAATATATCCCCCATCATAACCTTGGCATTAACCGCCTGATTCTTCCCGATATTTTCGAGCGCATAGCGGAAAGCCTCCATATATTTTTCTATCATTAAAACTTCTGCGTCAGCCTTTTCTTTAGCAAGGGTTATTCCTATACAACCACTGCCTGCGCATAAATCGAGTATCTGGGGCTTTTCCTTTTCCTTTAAATATTCGAGTGCTACTTCAATAACGGTTTCGGTATCAGCCCTTGGGATAAGCACACCGGGCCCTACCTTATAGCTTCTGCCGTAAAAATCCCACTCACCGAATATGTATTGGAGCGGATAGCGTACTTCACGCTGGTGGATAAGGGCTATCAGGTTATTTTCCTGAAACTGGGTCAGCTTATTATTATAAAGGGTTAAAATCTGCGTAGCATTAAGACCCGTTATATGCTTTATAATCTGCTTTGCTTCAAAAACATAGTCCTCAATGCCGGCTTTCTCAAGTTTTTTCTTTGTGGAATTATATGCTTCAAATATTGTCATTTAAACTTCCTCTTTGGATTCCTTTTCCTTGTTTTCGTCACCTACATTGCCGCAACAACCGCTTCTGTCAACATCGGGATTCTCCGGCTCACAAGCCGTCAGTGCAGCAATGGCAATTTCTATCATATCGTCCTCAGGCTCAACCGTTGTAATTCTTTGCAGCCAAAGTCCGGGAGCAGAAATAATACGTGTTAAAACATTATCATATTTTCCGCAGAATTTAAGCACCTCAAAGCCGATACCGCAGGTAAGTGGAATAAGGAGAATTTTAATTCCTACCCACACCCATGTAAGGCTGTAAACCTGAGGGAAAATTATCTGCACCACAGTAGATAAAATAACACTTATGAGAATCATAAGAATCATAAACGAAGTTCCGCAACGTGGGTGGAAACGCCTTTGCTTTCTTACATTCTCAACCGTCAGCTCCAAGCCCTTTTCGTAGCAGAATATGGTTTTATGCTCCGCACCGTGATACATAAATACACGCTTTATATCCTTCATACGTGATACAAGCCAGACATAAAGCACAAAAACCGTAAGCTTTAAAAACTGCTCTATAAAGGAACGTGCAAGCTTTGGTAAATCACCCTTTATAAGCCATTCTATGCCTGACACAAAAAGTCGGGGCAGATACATAAACAAAACTACCGATAATGCCACGCCCAGAACAACACCGATTATCATTACTATATTAACAAGAGTGCTGTCCTTTTTTTCGGTCTCTTTTTGTGTTTTTTCGGTTTCGGCGGTTTCTTCTGCGACAGAAACGGTTTCATTTTCGGTTTCAGTCGCCTTTTTAGGCTCTTCCTCCAAATCGGTAAAGCCCGATTTATCAGCCGAAATCATCATAGCCTTATATCCCTGCACCATAGACTCAACAAAGCCTATAACACCACGGATAATCGGTATATTAAGTATTTTATATTTTTGTCTTAAGGATTTGTGGTCGAGCATTTCGGTATCAATGCTACCGTCCGGTAATCTGACTGAAAGTGCAGTCTTTTCCGGACTTTTCATCATAATACCTTCTATAAGTGCCTGACCTCCTATTGAGGTGTATTTACCCATTTTCAATTTCCTCCGAATCTGTTTCTTTCAATATTTCTTGTTCCGGCGGTGTTTCCTGAATTTCAGGCTCCGGCTCAGGCTCATAAAGCGGCAGAACAATAGTTGCCGTTGTGCCCACACCCTCGGTGCTTTCAATAAAAAGAAGTCCGCTGTGTTGTTTTATAATTTCGTCGGCAACAGCCAAACCTATTCCCGAACCACGAACAACCTTATTTGCTTTATAGAATTTTTCCTTAACACGGTCAATGTCCTGCGCCGGAATTCCCACACCCGTATCGGTTACGGAAATTCTCACACAGCCCTCCTCGTGAAGCTGATTTATAAGAACCTGACCGCCGCTTTCGGTATATTTTACCGCATTATCAATAATATTTATAAATACCTGCTTTAGCTTTGCCGTATCGCCCAAAACCTGCAGTTCCTCTGACGGACGGGTAAATATAAGCTCTATTCCCTGCTTTTTGGCAAGCTCGGTGTACATATCGGCAGATTCTGCCAGAATCTGAGTAACATTAAGAGGTTGTGTCACTACCGACATTCTTCCCGATTCAATACGTGAAAAGTCGAGTAATTCTTCTACAAGACCCGATAATCTGTCCGCCTCTGTCAATACTACGTCAAGTCCTCTGCGGACAAGCTCCTCGTCAGCACCCAATGACATCTTCGCCGTCTCACCCCAGCCACGGATTGCCGTAAGCGGAGTTCTGAGCTCATGTGAGACTGACGAAATAAAGTCATTTTTAAGATTTTCCGCACGGCTTAATTCTGCCGCCATATAATTTATGGTATCGCAAAGCTCGCCTATCTCATCATTTTTGTTCATATCAATTCTCGATTGAAAATCACCCATTGCAATTTTTCTTGCAATGTTGCTGACATCTCTTATAGGACGAACTATGGATTTAATAAAAAACAATCCCGTAAAGGCACAAAAAGCAAGAATTGCAAGGGATGCCACCAAAATTATGATAACGAAGCTTAAAATCAGTTTATTTGCCGCCTTCATAGAGGTTATCCATCTGTAAGCACCCAACCTTTCGCCATTGGTGCTGTAGATTATGGTTGTTCCTGCCATTACCGATTCGCCGTCTGCCGTTTTGCTTCGCAGTACAGCCGAAGTTCCGTTTTCCTTTGCGGCATAATAATCGGGCATATCCTCATTTTGGGACTGGAATCCCGAAGTGGAAACGATTACCCGGTCGGATAAATCAATTACCTGAACCTCAATTTTGTCCTTAAGCTGATAGCCGCCTGCGATTTCAACAGCGGTATCCTTAAAGGTAAGGCTGTCAGTCCCTGTGAGTGAATAGAATTCGTATGCATAATCGCTTGCTAAAACCTCCATTCGCTCATAGCAAACCGAGCTGAAAAGAACCGAGAAAGACACCGCAACCAAAGCGATTATTACGGCTACAACAAGAAATATATTCATAAACCATCTTAGCGTTATGCTTTTAAACTTAATTTCTAACTGCATTTCTCTGCTCCTTTCTTAAAATTTAAAACCGATAAAGCGCTAATTAGAATTCCACTTATAGCCCATTCCCCAAACGGTTACAAGCCTTGTAGGCAAAGAAGGGTCGTCCTCCACCTTTTTTCTGAGTCTTCTTATGTTAACGTCTACTATTTTTTCTTCACCAAAATAATTGCTTCCCCACACCTTATTAAGAATATCAGTACGGTCGAGTGCCGTATCGGGGTTGCGGAAGAAATACTCAATCATCTGGAATTCAACCTGCGTGAGCTCTACATTCACGCCCGATTTTACTAAGGTTCTTTTCCTTAAATCAAGGGTGAAATCGCCTAAAACAATTATATCACTTTCTACCTTGGGGGCAGGCTTTGCGGTATTCATTTCCACCCTGCGGTAAAGTGAATCAACACGTGCAAGCAGCTCTGTTGGACTGAAGGGTTTGGTTATATAATCGTCCGCTCCCAGCATAAGACCGCTGATTTTATCCATTTCCTGAGTGCGGGCTGTCAGCATAATAATACCCAGTGTTTCACTTCTGCGGCGAAGCTCCTTACAAAGGGTAAAGCCGTCCATACCCGGCATAGAAATATCCAAAAGGGCAATATCAAAGCCCTCTGAATCGTTATCGTAAATATCGAGCGCTTCTTCACCCGATCCGGCCTCCTGCACACTGTAACCGACCCTTTTAAGATTTATAGCTTCAAACTCACGGATAGCCGCCTCGTCTTCAACAATAAGTATACGTTTCAATTACTACACTCCTAAGTCACTTAATTTTTCAATAATACAAAATTTGATTGCACGTACTGCATATCAAGTCCTTGCTTTTTACCCTCAGCGGAGATTTTACAAACAAAGATATCATTTTCGCTTTCCATTATTTCGGTAAAACCGTCATCACGGTATTTTCCGCTTTCCCATTCCTTTTTCTTTATGGCACGCAGGTACAAAATACTGCTTCCAACCGTCATTCTTTTAGGATTGTAAAGGTAAATCTCCCTTATTCGGTTGGTGGTATCCTTAAGAATTGCAATATTCCCCACCCATTTTGAGGAAAGTGTGAAATAATAACCGTCATTTACATTTATCATTGTTGTCATCTGATTGGTAAGTGTCTCACCGTTAAAGGAGCACCAATTTGTAAGGTACAGCTTTTCGTTAAAATCAGAATGTGCTACCGACGGTACGTCCATCTGAACAGGAATTTCCAAAATACCGTCCTCGTTTATATCCTCAAGACCGAAAGAAACCGAACGCAAGGTTGCCAAAGTCTCGCCCGTTTCGGAATCAATAAGCGGATTAACAAGCACACCCTTTTCTATGAAAAGAACCTCGGTTACAGCTCCTACTCCCTTTATAACATCTATATAAACCGCAGGCTTTCCGGTAGATAATGTATCAATTCTCGGCTCGCCTACAGTATTCGCCGTTTTATCAATCATACAAGAGGAAAGCTCTGTAACACCGTTTTCGTTAAGGGAATAAAGTGAAGCTGTGTTCGCTTCGGTAGCTGAAAGCTTGATAACAAAAATCTCGTTACGGCTATCCGAATCAAGGTCACAGGCGGTAAAATGATTGTATTTCTGCAGCATTCTTTGTGTTAAGGCTTTATCACTCATACTGTAAACACCCAACTGCATTTCGCTCGTACCGTAAATCTGCCAGCCGACAATAATTTCCTCCACACCGTCACCGTCAAGATCGGAAAACTCCACCTTATCGACACCTGCGGCAACTATCTGTCCTACTGCAACAGAGCTCCAGACCCCGTCCTTATTGGATATAAAATTGAGATGCATTGTTATAACTTCACCGTCGGTAACGCTGTAAAAAGCAAAGGCTTCAAGCGTACCGTCGGCATCAATGTCCTCACGTATAACCGCCGAACGGTAATCCCCACGTGAGGGATATTTCATTATATGACCGCTCGGAGCAGTATTCTTAATAACCTCAGCTATCGGTTTAATGTCACCGCTGAGTGTCGGAGGAGAGAGCAATTCTGCAGTATCGGCAGTTATAAAGTCACAGCCGCAAAGGGTAATAGTCAACCACAAACAGCATATTATCAAAACCGCTCTTTTCAACATAACGCCATCCCTCCCGATTAAGCATAAGTATACATAATAGATTATAGCACAAACATTTACAAAAATAAAGATTTTTTATTAACAATATTAGCTTTTTTTAAAACATTTTTTGCAATAAATTATATAAAAAGGGAAACACCTTCTTTACAAAGTGTCTCCCTTTTTTAATATATTAAGTTTATATTTCAATCATCGAAATACCTTTTACTGCGGCAATCTCCTTGCCGTTTATGCATAAAGTACAATCCGATTTCAAATTAAGATGCAAACAGGTTGTATCCTCAAGCAAGGTTATATTGAGCACATTCCCCGCCTTTTGAGCTTTACAGCTATAGGAAAGAATACTACCGTCCTGCCTTTCAAGAAGAAACGCCTTTTTAAGGACAGTTTCCTCCATACACTTGAAAATTTCGTGTACATCGTTATCACAGCAACCGCCCTGACGGTCAACACGTATAGTCTCTCCGCCCTCTAAGAACAATGGGCAGGTGTAATATCCTCCCGTCACCTTCTGGGATTTGCAGGTGCGGTACCACCCCGATACCATATCTATATACTCTTCGCCAAAAATACCCTCACCGAAAAGTCCACGACAGGCGCTTTCCTTTGCAACCACACTTTTATATCCGTCGTGCACCGGCTGGGTTTCGTCCTTTTTAAGCACCCTTTCGCAGTAGGTATAAGGGTCAACCACAAAAGCCCATCTCAGGTCACCGTCAAGCGACAAAAGTTGTGCACAAGCTCCCATACCGTCCATAAGCTGGGTTAAATACTCCTCTTTGCCCGTAAGCAGATACAGATAATAAAGCGCATACAAAAGCCAGGCACTCCAACCGTGAGGACTGGTTATAAAATTACGCATAATCATAACATCATACTGCGCTTCCCAGTATCTTACAGTAGTTCCCCTTGCTCTGCAATCGGGAGAAAGCTGTTGTTCAAGACAGCGATGAACCTTAAGCATATGCTCTGCGGCATCTATATACTTTTTACGCTTGTCTTCGGGCAGGCTCAATGCGTAACAAGCAATCTGCAAGCTTGAGCAGGAAATCATTCCGTCCTCTAAAGTATGCTCACCCTCGGTACCAATATCCTCAAGATTTTCCACCAGATCATCTATTGCGTTTTTGGCGGAATTGCGGTGGCGTATAGCAGCATTCTTGAAGTATTCATCATTTATACCGCATTTTTCTTCAGCATCAGCCAATTCCAGCATAGACTTCGCAGGATATATAACACAAGTATAATGGGTATTTTCACGGTAATATGCTCCATCCGAGCGCTGACGTTTTATAATCCAATCGGCAAAGTGCGAAGCCAGCATAAGGCTGTCCTTGTTGTTCTTTGGGTCGATTTCATATCTATCCACCAAAACACCGATAAGCGCCGCTACATTTTGAATACGCTCAGGAATAAGCTTGGGTTTGTACTTTTTGAAATCAAAAGCCAAAGGCATAATTTCGTCAAACATTGCCCCGATTACGCTGTCAAGCTCCTCGTCGGGATAGTGCTTAGCCGCAAGGAATCCCGTATAAAATCCGTACCAGCTTTCGCAATGAGTAGTGGCGTGCGGCGGTTTTTCAATAACGGCTTTGCGGGCATTTTCCATATACCATTTCCAGCTCTTGCGTATAAAATAGCAGGCAGTCGCCTTTTTCCCGCTTTTTGTTACCACGTATGCCTCATAAAGCCCCTCTTTTCCGGGGGTAAGGTC
>JAZQHX010000311.1:0-2831 GCA_045540835.1 Acutalibacteraceae bacterium
GCGACAAAGACAATTTCAAAGACACGATATTTTCGTATGAAGGTCTATGGGAAAGGTTGAGCCTATTTTTTATGTATGTTCCCTTTCTGTGTATAGCAATAGATAATCTTTTTGTAGTTTAGTAAATTCCAATTTATCGAATAGATAATTTTTTTAAAAAATAATTAAAAATAACTAATTTTGGCTTTTTAAAAAATTGGCATCATAATGTTTCGTTTACAAACTAAAGCATTTCTGCTATAATGTTTTAAAAGGCGGTGTTTTAATGTCCATTTTTAAGAAAAAAGCAAAAGCGATTCCACAAGGTAAATACAGGATTATTAAAATCGGCAAAGATGCTTTATATGAATTTATATATGAATCAATTATAGATAATGAAGAATGTTATTTCGATATTACTGACGGAACTAAAATAGTAACAAGCTTTGATATTGATTGGAATACAGGCGAATTCATTTGTGTAGCAAGAAACGTAAAGGACGAAAACGAACACTTGCAATGTGATATAGATATTAAAAAACTTTTGTCAAAACTACAAGACACTACAGATACTATGTATGCTGAAAATAGATTTGTTGAGATGTCAGAGGATGAAATCAAAAACCTATAATATCAAATCGGCATTACAAAACTGATTTTTATGGTGAATGATTCTCAGCATATAAAATACGGCATTCGCTTAATCATTTCTAACGGAGATTATTATGACATTCAAATTATTTATCGGGGCAATAACTAAATTTTTATTAGGTATTGTTTTAGTCAGCTTATTGATATTTTTGCCTGCAGGTACATTTTCATTTTTTAACGGTTGGATTTTCTTGGGAATTTTATTCTTGCCGATGTTTATAGCAGGAATTATAATGATGTTCAAAAATCCTCAATTATTACAAAAGCGACTTAAAGCAAAAGAAAAGCAAAAAGAGCAAAATATGGTTGTTAAATTAAGCGGACTTATGTTCGTGGCAGGCTTTATTGTTGCGGGGCTCGGTTTCCGCTTTAGTTGGTATACTTTACCGAGAAAAGCTGTAATTATCGCTTCGGTGGTCTTTCTTTTATCGTATATTCTTTATGCCGAAGTATTAAGAGAAAATACTTACCTTAGCAGAACTGTCGAAGTGCAGGAAAATCAAAAGGTGATAGATACAGGACTATACGGCATCGTCAGACATCCGATGTATAGCGCAACATTACTTTTATTTTTATCAATGCCGATTGTGTTAGGTTCAATATATTCATTTTTGATTTTTCTTGCATACCCGTTTATTATTGCAAAAAGAATTAAATATGAAGAAGAAATTCTTGAAAAAGAACTCACCGGGTATAGAGAGTATAAGCAAAAGGTCAAATATAGGCTTATACCATTTGTTTGGTAATAAAACATAATTAAATAGGGGGAATTGGTATGAGTATCAGTTTTAAAAGAATTTTTGCATTTTTGATTGATTGGGTAACTATATTGTTTCCTTTTGTAATAATAATTCTTGTTTTGTCAAAGTTTTTAGTAACCAACAATAAGCCAAATCCAATAATGGTTTATTTGTCATTTTTTATTATCATTGCCGCTCTGGTAGCGTTTGTATTAAGAGATGTGATTTTTAAAGGTCGCAGTTTAGGTAAACGTATTTTTGAACTTAATATTTATGACCAAAGAACACGTATGCCGGCAAGTGTAAAGCAAAGAATTAAAAGAAATATATTTATTATGATATATCCGATTGACGGTATTGTTTTGTTGGCTACGGGCACTTCAATAGGAGACCGAGTTGCTAATACGGTTGTTGCAAGTAGGAATAGTTTTCTGAATCAGCCTAATTTGATTACGAAAAAGCAACGAATCAGAAACATTATTTTAATAGTGGCAGTATTTGTTTGTTTCGCACTTGTTTTGGCAGGAATAATTAAGTCGGTTTTGAATGCTAAAAAGGATACACCCGAATATAAAGCGGCATACAGTTATTTTGTTGCAAGTAATACCTTTAAAGAATTGAATATTGCTGAATCGGAAATTCAATTTAATACATATTCTTTGCAAACCCAAAGTTCAAAAAATAATAATTCTGTTAAAAAAACTGTCAGAATTGGTTTTAGTGTAAATTTCAAATCTTTTGAGGTTATATGCCACGAAGAGGACGGACAGTGGAAGGTTTGCGACGAATGTACCGAATTTGAATAAGATATAAGCTGTATTACGGGTAGCTGATATATAGAACAGAGTAACAAAAAATAAACTCCTCACATAAAATATATTACCGATTAAATGTCGGTAATGCGTTTTAAAGGAGGAGAAGTATGGCAATTTTTTCTAATCAGGCAACCTTGACCTATAACGGTTTAAGCACAAATTCAAATATTGCTTTTGGTGAAATTTTAGATGTGCTTTCGGCTACGAAAACCGCAATTGAGGGTAGCTATGCTCCGGGCGATACTGTAACCTATGTCGTAACATTGCGCAATACGGGAAATACACCCTTGTCGGCTTTGAGCTTTACGGACGATTTAGGCGCTTATGATTTCGGAGGTACTACCGTTTATCCGCTGAGTTATGTGGACGGTTCATTAACTCTGTTTGTTAACGGTACCGTTCAACCCGCTCCTGCAGTTACGGCAGGTCCGCCTTTGAGTGTTACGGGAATTACCGTACCTGCAAACGGCGATGCGGTTATAGTTTATCAGGCACGTGCTAACAGCTTTGCAAGCCCTCAGGCAGGAGGAACAATAGTTAATACCGTAACTGTTACGGGTGACGGTTTAACCGCTCCGGTTACTGCTACTGCTACGGTTGGTGCTTCCTCAGCGCCGAGACTTTCTATTTCTAAGTCGATTACACC
>JAZQHX010000312.1:0-2947 GCA_045540835.1 Acutalibacteraceae bacterium
GGCGCTTGCCGGAATGGCAGTGGCAGAAAGCGTGCTAATCAGTAAGACGACAATCAGAACGAAAGAGCCTATTCTTTTCATGGTTAACCCTCCAAAAAGAAAAAAGTGCGGCCACCGAAGCAACCGCACCAAAAACGCAAACCCCGATAGTCGCCAAACTATATCGATACGAAAAACACATTATGTACTCACGTCGATGAAATTTGCATTTTTATCAAATTCAAGACGCAAGAAAAAAGGGTATACTATCCCATTTATATGTGTTTTTCGTTTTTTAAGTATCTAAATTATAGTTTGGCAAAATATAGTATATCACTTTATGTCGAAAAATGCAATAGTAAAAGGACTCCAAAACGGAGTCCTTACTATTATGATGCATCTTTTAATTGTTGCCCTTCTGCTACACTTTGCGCCGTTTCTAACATATTTTCCGCAAAGATTCCGTAGCCTTTTGTCGGGTTGTCAATCAGCACGTGGGTCATAGCTCCAATAAGTCTGCCGTTTTGCAAAATAGGAGAGCCAGACATACCTTGTACGATACCACCGGTTTTATCTATTAGCCGTTCGTCGGTTACGGTTACAATCATATTTTGTGTGTCAGAATGGTATGCTGAGCTTCGTATGGTTATTTCGCAATCGTAAAATTTTGGTGTGTCACCCTTTACTGTACACAAAATCTGTGCCTTGCCGTTTTTGATTTCCTGCTTTAATGCAATTTCGGTAAGGCGGGAAGTATCTAAATTTCCCGTAGGATAGGAGTATACACCGCCGGAGCAGTTGTGGCAAATTTTGCCTATTGTTTTACTGCCGAATCTGCCGTTTAATTGTCCCGGACTTCCAACATTTCCTTTTTCGACCGATAATATTTCGGCATTTACAATTTCGCCCGAATCAATCTTTAATATTGTGCCGGTATCCTCGTCGCATATTCCGTGACCTAAGCCGCACAAAACTCCGCTTGCGGGACTGTAAAAGGTAAGAGTACCGATTCCAGCCGAGCTGTCTCTTATCCAGATACCGATTTTGTATTTATCGGTTTCAGAACATAATGCAGGCGGAAAGGATAGAGTTTTGTTTTTGCCGTTTCTTTTAATTTTAAATTCTATATTGCTACCGTTTGAGCTTTCGACTATTTCCGATAAATCCTCGTTGCTGTTTACAGACTGTCCGTTTGCGGAAATAATGTAGTCGCCCTTTTTTATGCCGCCGTTTTGTGCTGGCTTTATTGTACCGCTAGCGGTTTTAACCTCGGTCACGTTTACCACAAGTACACCTTCTGTGTAAAGCTTCATTCCGAACGGTGTACCCAGAACTGCTACCTGCAGTTCATCCACTACTTCAACATTAACTGTGGAAAAGGGGATAACACCAAATATTTTAAGTGTTACGTCAAATTTGTCTCCAACATCGTTTTGTACCGCTTTCGAGGATAGCTCGCTGCCCTCAAAAATCGCCGTTACGGGCAGGGGAGAGTTAATATTCAAGGTGTCGCCTTTTTTGATTTTGAATTCGTCACTTACATTTTTTTCCATATATATAATACTGCCAAAAAGAGCAATAAGCGTTATTGATATGATGCAAAATAAAGTTTTTGTAATTATTCGTGCAATCTTCATTTCAATTTCCTTTCAGTTTGATACACTTTAAAGTTTGCACTTTTTTAAAAGAAAAATTTCAAGTAAAATTTTCAAAAAATTGATTTGGCTTGAAAAGCGAGGAGATTTAATGTAAAATAATTAGGGTGATATTGTGTATAAAACGTTGAACGAGCATTATCGTGAAAAATTCGGCTGTAAGGTTTATAAGCTGTCGCTTGACGGCGGATTTACCTGCCCTAACCGAGACGGTACAAAGGGTGATAAGGGCTGTATTTTTTGCTCAGAACACGGCTCGGGCGAATTTGCCGAAAAACGGTATGAAAGTATCCTCGAACAGCTAAACAGCGCTAAAAAAAGGGTAGAGGCAAAAAATAAATACGGAAAATACATTGCGTATTTCCAGTCTTTTACTAATACGTATGCTCCGATAGAGCGGCTTAAAAAGCTTTACTTTGAGGCTATTGAGCCTGATTTTATTGTCGGACTTTCCATAGGCACAAGACCCGATTGTTTAAGTGAAGAATGTGTTACACTTTTAAGTGAAATAAATAAAATAAAGCCCGTATCGGTAGAACTCGGACTTCAGACCACAAACGAAAAAACTGCGGAATATATCCGCAGAGGGTATGAAACACAGGTATATTTTGATGCTGTAGCCCGTCTTAAATCAAAGGGAATAGAAGTGGTTACCCACATTATTTTAGGACTTCCATTTGAAACCGAAGAAATGATGCTTGAAACTACAAAAAGTGCGGTAAAAGCGGGTACTGACGGGGTGAAATTTCACCTTTTGCATGTAATAAAAAATACCGACTTGGAAAAAGAATATTTATCGGGTAGGTTTGAGTGTCTTTCTTTAGAAAGATATGCTGAAATTTTAAAGAAGTGTATTTCCTTGTTGCCCGAAAATGTAGTTGTACACCGAATTACGGGTGATGGGGATAAAAAAACACTTATAGCGCCTATGTGGTCGGCAGACAAAAAGAGAGTGCTTAATTACCTTAAAGATTATTTGAAATAAATTACAATATTTACATATTTTTAAAAATTAAGTAGCAAATTTTTAAAAGTGATATGCTTAAATATAAATAACAGATACGGGGACTGCCGTGTGACAGGGTCGACAACGCCACACAAAAAGCAGTTTCTGATTTCCTTGGCAATAGCCTTGGAAAGTGTAGTACGTCTCGATAACGGCTGCACAAAACCGACAGGTCGCTTAATTTGGCGACACCCATATTTGTATATTACTCGGGCGCAGTTCAAATTCGGGAACTGCGCCCGAGACCATTTTTATAATTCGGAATTCATAATTCGTAATGCGGAATTACTTACTTTAAAGTCTCATA
>JAZQHX010000313.1:0-2724 GCA_045540835.1 Acutalibacteraceae bacterium
TTATAAATCTGTAACGGAATACATTTCCGACCCGTTTTCCTTGCTTAATATTTTTATAAATTAAGAATTTTGGATAATATCTATTATTTTTTCTGCCACGGTCATTCCGTCTACCGCCGCAGATACTATGCCGCCTGCATATCCTGCACCCTCGCCACAAGGATATAGCTCCTTTACAGAAACACTTTGCATTTTTTCGTCTCTTACCATTCTGATTGGAGATGAGCTACGTGTTTCGGGTGCTGTTAAAATCGCTTCTTTATCGTCAAAGCCGTTAATTTTCTTTCCAAATTCCAAAATACCGTCTTTCAGGCTTTCTGTTACAAATTCGGGTAAAATTTCTTCTAAATCGCAGTTTATAAAATCAGGTTTTACTGTCGGTTTTACTTTACCGATTTTAAAATCCTCACCGTATACAAAACTGCCGACTGTTGTGATAGGTACAGCGCCATTGCCGATTTTATAGGCGGCTTGCTCGATTTTTTCCTGCAATCTGCAACCTGCAAAAATATCATCGCCTGAAAAATCGGAAGGCTCTAATCCCACGAGCAAAGCAGAATTGGAATTAACACCGTCTCGCTTTGACTTGCTCATACCGTTTACGGCAATGCCGTTTTGCTCGCTCGATGCGTTTATAACTTCACCGCCCGGGCACATACAAAAGGTGTACACTCCCCTGCCGTTTTCTAAATGTACGGCTAATTTATAATCTGCCGCACCCAAAAATTCACTGTCAGCAAAGTCACCGTAAAGCGAGCGGTTAATATCCTTTTGCAAGTGCTCAATTCTGACACCAACCGCAAAAGGCTTTCTAATCATCTCTACGCCGTTTTTGTGCAAAGATGAAAAAGTATCTCTTGCGGAATGTCCGGTAGCAACAATAAGCTGTGAACAAGGAATTTCGCTGTTTTGAGTTACAACCGATTTAATTTTACCGTTTTCGGTTTTTATATCCACAAGTTTAGTGTTAAATCTTACTTCACCGCCGAGGGATATTATCTCTTTTCGTATATTTTTTACAACATTTACAAGTATGTCGGTACCAACATGGGGTTTTGCTTCATACAAAATCTTTTTCGGTGCTCCGTGATGGTAAAACACCTCTAAGACAGTACGGCAACGTGGATTTTTTATTCCCGTATTTAATTTGCCGTCCGAAAATGTACCGGCTCCACCCTCACCAAACTGAACATTGCTCTCAGTATTCAAAGGCTTTCCGCTGAAAAAATCCGCAACATCTTTAGTACGTGTATCAACATCACTACCACGTTCTAAAACTATTGGTCTTAATCCTGCTTTTGCAAGGGTTAATGCCGCAAACATACCCGCAGGACCAAAGCCTACAACTAAAGGTCGGTTTTCGGGTTCTTTATTGCAGGTTTTCCAGACATATTTATTCTCTGTAAATAAACCTGCATTTTTGCATTTCTTGACCGCCTTTTCTTCATTGCCTTTAAGGCTTACTAAAATAGAACAGCAAAAATGAACATTATTCTTTTTTCTGGCGTCAACCGATTTTCTGTATAAAACAGCGTTTTCAATCTTAGCAGTATCGATTCTGAGTTCTTTTGAAGCAACAAGCTTTAAATTATCAAAATCGGTATTAAGGGGCAAATGAATGTTATTTATTAGAATCATTATTAAAGTCCTTTAAAATGGAAGTGGTGGCACAAAAAGCACTACTGAAAGCCCATTGCAGATTAAATCCACCACAGTCACCGTCTATATCAAGTATTTCGCCTACGGCATAAAGTCCATGGTCATTTTTACTCATCATTGTTTTGTTGTCAAATCTATTAGTATCAAGACCGCCGGAAGTCACCTGCGAATTTGCAAAACCGGTAGTACCTATTACGGTGAATCGCATATTTTTAATTAAACCCGTAATTTTCTTAATTTTTACATTATCAAGAACCCTGACGCTATCGTTAATGCTAAGTCCGCTTTTCTTTAAAATTACCTGACCTAAACGTTTGTTAAGCATACCGGTAAAAAACTCATCCAGCTTACGATTCTTAAGTTTCATTGCTCTTATAGTAATTCGCTGTAATAAATCACCAAAATCAATATCAGGCATAATATCGAGCGATATTTCAAAATTACCGTCACTTCTTGATACTTCACGTGATACCTGCATAACAGGAGGTCCCGATAAGCCGTAATCACAAAATAGTACTTCACCCGTATCCGTTCTTACGGTTTTACCATCCTTTTTAAGCGAAACCGCCGCATCAACCTTTATGCCTTTGAGCTGTTTTACTATATCCGTTTCGGTTTTTAACTGCACAATTGCGGGAGCTGTTTTAACCGTCTTAAAGCCTGCTTTTTTCAAAACAGATAGTAAACTTCCGTCACAGCCTAAACGGTCACCGCCTGAATAAAGACCCGTTGCTATAATCACATTACGTGCCATAAAGGACAAGTTATCAGAAATCAACTTATAATTTCCACCCGACACCTGAATATTGGTAACCTTTGTTTCAAGATGGGTAATTACACCTAATTCATCTGCGGCAAACCTTAAGCAGTCTACAACCGACGAAGCCTGCAAAGAAGCAGGATAAGCCTTGTCTCCCTCGAAAACAAATGGTACACCTATGGAATCAAAAAAATCCTCAGTAAAAAATCTGTCATATTTATTAAGGGCATACTCGCAAAAAGACACATTTTCACCGTGATAGCGGTCGGGTGTAATATTTTTATTAGTTATATTACATCTGCCGT
>JAZQHX010000314.1:0-3758 GCA_045540835.1 Acutalibacteraceae bacterium
CGCTCTGCCCTAAGATACTTCTTCACTATTACCTATTACTTATTACTTCAATTCGCGGGTGTGGCGGAATTGGCAGACGCACTAGCCTTAGGAGCTAGCGCTTTAGCGTGCAGGTTCAAGTCCTGTCACCCGCACCAAAAAATCCAAGAACAGTTAAGTTCTTGGATTTTTTACTTGATTACATAATCATTTTATCGGCTTTATTTTTTTAAATTTTCTATTTAACAAGTGTTCCGCCGTCGCTTTTCAGGAGTATCAATACTTCTTCCTCCTCTAAGGTGTTTACGTTTATATATACAAGCACTTCGCTTGCGTCCTCTGCCTTGCAGGAGAATTCATAGCACCTGACTTCACCAGAAGCAATCGGTATTAAAGCAATTGCTGTTCCCTGCAGTTTAAGGTTTTTGCTTAACAGCTTTTGTGCCTGCTTTACTGTATATTTTGGTGTTTCAAATGCACGGTCGGTGTGATTTGCAAGATAACCCGATGCCTCATACAGCATTATTTCTCCGCTGTCCATTGCAACGCCCACCTTTATTAAATCCGTGTAACAGACGGTACTTCCGTCAACATAAGCAAAGTTTACTACACATACGCCCTCATCGGTAAAATAATAAGTTTCCTTAAAGCCGTTAAAGCCTATACGTGCAAGATACCTTTTGGCCTTTTGGACTGCCTGCTCATAGCTTAGTATAGCTTCGTCTATATTTCTTTCCTTTCGCATATAAATACCGTATCCGCCCGATTTGCTGACCGTTACGGTCACTCCGTCGCCTACAAAACGGTATGCAGGCATATTTCCGTAGAGATTACCGTCCGATTTAAGAAAATTTTCTTCACACTCTACAAGCTTAGCCGCCGTTTCTTTGGCACGGCTTTCGGTAACATTATCTGCATTTTTAAGCATTAAAGGCTCCTTTTGCAGTAAATGATCGGAATACGGGCCGTCGTATATAAGCGTGGGATAATCCTCTAATTCACCCTCGACCTCGGATAATGCCGAAGTCAGGCTTTCTTCATCTACAGCTTCATCAATTTCTCCGTTTAACTCCTTAGCCCAATAATTCAAGTTGTTATATGTTATCTGGGTGTCCCCTACTATTTTAGCTAATTTTTCCGCCGTATCTGAAAGTGCTGTTATATTAAGCTTATCATTTTCGGTCACTTTTCCCGTACCGATAAGGTTACCTGATACCGACATTGCGTAATTACCGACCTGAGACAAAAACTTATTAACCAGGCTCAGTTCCCCCGAAAACGGAAGCTGAGACAGCGCATTTTTGGTAATTTCCGCCTCGGTTAAAAGCTTTGCCGCCATTTTACTTACCTGCTTAGGAGTAGATATATATTTTGCTTTTTTAAGTGCCAATGAAATATTATTCATTCCCACGCCGAATTCCTCTAAGCTTTTGGAATAGCTGTTTTCTATTTCCAGCCTGAAGCGTCGGTTCTGACTTAAAGTTATACATAAAAATCCTATTGATGCGGCAAGCGCCGCCATACTAAAGCTTAAAATTCTTACAGCGATTCTTCTTTTCATATTCCGCTCCCAAATTTTTAAAAATTTATATACCTATTATTACCTTAAAATTACCTATTATTAAACTTTAAATTAGTATATTTATGTATCTTTTGCACACACTTAACAATATTTTGTGTTTTTTTACGTTTTTTGGGTTGACAAAAAACTAAATATAGTGTATCATACATTTACCGACATAACTGACGGAAAAGCAGAAAACTGCAGTGGAGTGTCGGTAATTGGAAAGCAATTTGCTTTATGCCGACCGTCTGGGCAATTCAGTTTTTATTTTCAAATGAAACTGGGTTGCCTTTTTTGACCCCCTCGGAAATAAATATAAACGGATATAAAATAAAAGGAGGATAAAAATAATGGAACATAAGAATTGGAATGGATTTGTCAGCGGTGAATGGCAAAACGAAATAAACGTGCGTGATTTTATCCAGAAAAACTATACTGAATATAAGGGTGACGACAGCTTTTTAAGCGGTGCTACTGACCGTACAAGTGACCTTATGAAAAAGGTAGAATCCCTTTTCACTCTTGAAAGACAGTACGGTGGAGTACTTGATATTGATACTGCTACTGTATCCTCCCTTACAAGCTACTCCCCCGGATACATTGATAAGGACAACGAAATAATTGTTGGTATGCAGACCAACCGCCCTTTAAAGCGAGGTGTAAACCCCTTTGGCGGTATGCGAATGGTGCGTCAGGCTTGCGAAGCATACGGATATAAATTAAGCTCAAAAATTGAGGACGAATTCCAATACCGCACCACCCATAACGAGGGTGTTTTCAGAGCTTATACCGACGAAATGAGATTAGCCCGCCGCAGTCACGTTATAACCGGTCTGCCTGATGCTTACGGCAGAGGTAGAATTATAGGTGACTACCGTCGTGTTGCCCTTTATGGTATAGACAGACTTATTGAAGAAAAGAAAAAGGATAAAGCCAATCTTTCAAATGCAAGTGATCCTACTGACCTTATTCGCCGCCAGGAAGAGCTTTACCAGCAAATATCTTTTTTAGGTTATATGAAGGAAATGGCTGCTATGTACGGCTGCGATATTTCCGAGCCTGCCTCCAATACAAAAGAAGCTGTACAATGGACCTATTTTGCATATCTTGCCGCAATCAAAGAGCAAAACGGTGCGGCAATGTCCTTAGGAAGAGTTGCTACCTTCTTTGATATTTACATTGAGCGTGATATAAAGAACGGTGTTCTTACAGAAGAAGCCGCTCAGGAAATTATAGACGATTTTGTTATAAAGCTTCGTATCGCCCGTCATTTGCGCACACCCGAATACAACGAGCTTTTCGGCGGTGACCCGATGTGGATTACAGAGGCTGTAGGCGGTATGGGAGAGGACGGCAGAACGCTTGTTACAAAGAGCAGTTTCCGTATTCTTAATACACTTTATACTTTAGGCTCATCGCCCGAACCGAATCTTACGGTTTTATGGTCGGAAAATTTACCTGAAAACTTCAAAAAGTTCTGCGCTAAGGTATCTATTGATACAGATTCTATTCAGTACGAAAACGATGATCTTATGCGCCCGATTTACGGTGACGATTATGCAATTGCCTGCTGTGTTTCGGCTATGAAAATCGGTAAGCAGATGCAGTTCTTCGGTGCACGTTGCAATTTAGCAAAGCTTTTGCTTATAGCCTTAAACGGCGGTTACGACACCACAAGCGGAATACATATAGGTCCTCAGGAAAATGTGTATAACGGGGACGTTCTCGATTACGATAAGGTTATGGAAAAAATGGACAAGTATATGGCATGGCTTTCCAATCTTTACGTAAATACAATGAACGTTATCCACTATATGCACGATAAATACTGCTACGAAAAGTCACAAATGGCTTTGCACGATACCGATGTTCACCGTTTTATGGCTTTCGGTATTGCAGGACTTTCTGTTGTAGCAGACTCTTTAAGCGCAATCAAATACGCTAAGGTTACACCTATTCGTGACGAAAACGGATTTATTGTTGATTTTGATACCGTTGGTGATTTCCCGAAATACGGAAATGATGATGACCGTGTTGACCTTATTGCTAAAGATATGGCTCACAAAATGATAACCGAGCTCAGAAAAACTCCCACCTACCGCAATGCTGAGCACACCTTATCCGTACTTACTATTACATCTAATGTTATGTACGGTAAGCACACCGGTGCTACGCCTGACGGCAGACCCTCGGGTGCACCCTTTGCTCCGGGAGC
>JAZQHX010000315.1:0-6784 GCA_045540835.1 Acutalibacteraceae bacterium
CATAATACCGTGGGCACGGATAGCCTGATTAACGTGGTGAGCAATGGTTATATTTTCGGTATCATTAAGGTTTTCAATGTTGAAATATCTTTCGGCTTTTGCAACACCGTCTGGGGTAAGGGTGGCGGTGTGAGCCTTTTCGTCTACAACATAGTCACCGTCATAGTTGGTAACATCGTCGCTTGCCTTATCGTCCATTTCCTTAACCTTTACCATTTTCAAGGTACGTGCAAAGGCATTTGCGGCGGCATAAAGGTCGGTTGCCTTGTCACTCTGTCCCGAAATAATAAGGGGAGTACGTGCCTCGTCTATAAGGATAGAGTCAACCTCATCGACAATAGCAAAGTTATGTTCACGCTGAACCTTTTGCTCTTTGTAGATAACCATATTGTCTCTAAGGTAGTCAAAGCCTAATTCGTTGTTTGTACAGTAGGTAATGTCAGCATTGTAGGCTTCCTGCTTTTCTTCCTTGTTCATTCCGTGGATAATAAGACCAACAGAAAGTCCCATAAAACGGTATAATTTACCCATCCACTCGCTGTCACGCTTAGCAAGATAATCGTTTACCGTTACAATGTGTACACCCTTGCCCGAGAGTGCGTTAAGATAGGCGGGGAGTGTTGCAACCAAGGTTTTACCTTCACCCGTTTTCATTTCGGCAATTCTGCCTTGGTGAAGTATAATACCACCGATTATCTGTACGGGGAAGTGGCGCATACCCAGCACTCGGTCACCTGCTTCTCTGCAGGCGGCAAAAGCTTCGGGGAGTATATCGTCGAGCGTTTCACCTGTGGATAAACGGTTTTTAAATTCGTCTGTTTTAGCACGCAGTTCCTCGTTCGAGAGGGCACGGTATTCCTCCTCCAAATCAAGAACCTTTTTTTGAAGCGGCATAATTCTTTTTAATTCCTTTTGGCTGTAATTGCCGAAAAGTGCTGTAATAAAGCTCATATATTTTACCTCACAAAAAGTGTCATAGTTATTCGACACAAATATTCAATATGCATTATACCACAAACAAAATGAAAAATATAGTATAACTTTTAAAAATTCAAAAAAACTTTATAAATATATCGCTTTTACTGTTTTTGTTGACAATAAACCGATTTGGGATTTATAATGTTTTTGTATTTTTGAAAATGGAGGTGTTCAATTGAAAAAACGAACGGTTAATATTAAAAAAACCACAATTTCAGCCCTTTTTACGGCGATAATTGCGGTAGTCGCTCAAATTTCTTTTATGACACCTTTAGGGATTCCCGTAACCTTTCAGGTTTTCGGTGTTGCGCTTTGCGGTTATACTTTAGGAATAAAGGCAGGTCTTGCTTCAACCGCCGCTTATATTGCTTTGGGTGCTGTCGGTTTGCCGATTTTTTCAGGGTTCAGGGGCGGATTTCAGCACCTTTTCGGTGCAACAGGCGGATTTATATTCGGATTTCTGATATTGTCGGCACTTTGCTCTTTGTCGAGCGGCAGTTGTAATAAATACATAAAAGTTCTTTTAGGAATTATAGGTTTGATATTGTGCCATATAGTCGGTGTTTTGCAGTTTTCTTTTGTTACTGCTGGCGGTGTATGGGAAGCCTTTGTTACCACCTCGTTGCCGTTTTTAATAAAAGACTTATTGCTGGTTTTTTCGGCGGCATTTATAAGCCAAAGAATTAAGAAAAACGTTTTTTAAAAATAAAAATCGGATGTAGGGGCATCCGATTTTTATTTTATATATTCTTTTTCTTTTTAAATACTGCAATCAGAAAATAACAAACAGCGCTTATTATTACGGTAACTGCACCGGCAGGCATACCAGAATAATAAGAAACGGTTATTCCTGTAACTGAAAAAAGTATACTTAAAAGTGTGGCAAGCATCATTCTGCCTTTTAATGTTTTGCAGATAAAGCCTGCACACCCTGCGGGAGCGGACAGAAGTACAATTACAAGAATTATACCTGCCGTTCTTATGAGTGCTACTACGCTCAAGGCCGTGATTATTAGCAAAAGGTATTCTAAAAATGCGGTGTTTAAACCGCTTACGAATGCGAATTTTTCGTCAAATAAAAAGGCTTTGAAATCGTTATAAAAAATAAATATTATTGCCGCTACAATAAGCGTCAGGGCTATTATCATATAAAGGTCGCTGTTTTTGACAGAGAGAATATTTCCGAAAAGATAGGAACTCATATCGGGCGGATAACCTGGCATAAGCTCTGTGAAAACTATACCCAGCGCCATACCAAGCGACCATAAAACCGCTATTATTACATCGGAATTACGGTTGTTTTTTCGTCTTATTGTGCCTATTGCGACTGCGGCAGTAACCGAAAAAATACCTGCTCCGAATAGCGGTTCAAAGCCTAAGAGATACCCGAGTCCCACTCCGCCGTATGCCGTATGGGCAATTCCACCCGAAAGCATAAGCAGCTTTTTTTCTACAATTATAACGCCTATTATTCCGCATATAATGCCTGCAAATACCGATGCTATAACAGCATTTTGTAAAAAAGAGTACTTAAATAAAGCTTCAATCATTTTTGACTTCCCCCTTAAATAAGTCTTGAGGTGTACCCGAATATAATACTGTTCGGTTAACAAACAAAACACGTGAAAATAGGCTACTTATTTTTTGCAGGTCGTGGGTTACCATAATTATTGTTTTGCCTTTGCGGTTGAGCTCTCTTAAAAGCTCGTATATTTCTTCGGTTGAGGCTCTGTCAATATTAGAGGTCGGCTCGTCAAGAAGAAGTATATCAGGACCGTTTACCAAAGCTCGGGCTATCAGCATACGCTGGAATTCACCGCCCGAAAGCTCGCTTATAAGATTATCGGCTTTGTGGTCTAATCCTACAGCTTTAAGGCTGTCGAGTGCTTGCTGTTTCTGTTTTAAGGTGAATTTTTTAAAAGGGTTAAGCTTTTTATTCACAAAGGCGGTAAGCACCGTTTCTTTAACCGAGATAGGGAACAGCCTGTCAACCGATACCGTTTGCGGAACATAGCCTATAAAGCTTTTGCTATTTTCTGTACTCTGGCACTTAAGTGTAATATTACCCTTTGTAGGTTTTATAAGACCTAAAATAGCACTTATAAGGGTGGTCTTTCCGCCGCCGTTAGGGCCTATTAAACCTAAAAATTCGCCTTTTTCTACCTTAAAATCAACATCTGACAGCGCACCGATATTGCCGTAAGACACACTTAAATTTTCAACCGATATTACGGTTTGCATTATTTCATCGCCTCTGATAAAGCTTTGGTTAAAGCTCGCATATTCTCTATATAGTCGGGGCTTAAAGGGTTTAATTCAACCGCTTTTCCGCCTATTTCCTCGGCAAAGGTTTCTGCCTGTCTGCCCGAGGTTTCTGCCTGGTAAAACACAGTTTTTATATTTTCTTTTTTTGCAAGGTCTGTCATTTCGGACAAATGCTTTGCATCGGCTTCTTTTCCGTGTTCTTCGAGTGCGTACATTGTAAGGGAATAGTCCTCTGCAATATATCCGAAAGCAGGGTGAAAGACCATAAATTTACGGTTTTGTTTATTTGCAAATAGAGCGGTTATTTCCTTGTCGAGCACTGTTAGCTCTTGACAGTATTGTTCTGCATTTTTCTTGTATTTTTCGGAATTGTTAGGGTTTAGTTCACACAGAGCATCGGCTATTTCTTGTACCATTGCTTTAACCCTTTTTGGCGACAGCCACAAATGCGGGTCACGCTCGCCGTCAATAGTAACGGGCTGATATACCTTTTCTGCCGCTGTATGAAGCTCTACTATTTTTTCTTTTTCCTTAATTGAAGGTAAAACTACATTTTTTTCTGCCTGAACACCAATAGCAAAGTAAAGCTCTGCCGATTCGAGCTGTGCTAATTCGGGAATGGTAGGCTCGTAAGTTTCAGCCGAAGCCCCAGGCGGAATCATTGTTACAATTTCGTATTCATCACCGCATACCTTTTCTACAAAGGTCGCTTGCGGTACAATTGATACAGCTATTATTTTTTTATCCGACTTTTTTTCGCTGTTACAGCCGCAAAGCGTGAATAGAAGGGTTATACCTAATAAAATACCGAGAAATCTTTTCATATTTACCTCATTTGTAATTTGCGAATTATTTGCAAATTATATTTTAATAGCACAGCTTTACTTTGTCAAGCAAATTTGCAAACGATTTGCAAATTATAGGTAAAATACGGGTTGAAATTGAAAAATGAGTATTGTATAATAATTCGGGTTGGTGATAAAATGAAGGTCAAGAGCTATAATACAAAGTCGAGAAAGTATATACTTGAATTTCTTGAGCAAAACAGCGATGTAACCGTAAGTGCTAAAGATATATACGAATTTGTTATTTCTAAGGACAGCAGTATAAACAGAGCTACCGTTTATCGCTATTTGAGCAAGCTTGAAGAAGAAAAACGTGTAATAAAGTTTTCCGAAGCACCTTCAAAAAAAGCCGTTTATCAGATAGTAAATGACCACGGCTGTGACGGTCATTTGCATATAAAATGTATTGAGTGCGGTCGTCTTTTGCATCTTGATTGCGGATTTATGGACGAATTAAAGGAGCATTTAAGCCAAAAACACGAGTTTACGCTTAAATGTTCGGGCAGTATACTTTACGGAGTTTGCAAGGATTGCAGCGGAAATTTATAAACAGGAGTTGTTTTTATGAATTATTATTTTTTGCGTTTTCCTGAGGGTAAAACAAAGGCGGTAACCTTTAGTTATGATGACGGCTGTCGTCAGGATTTAAGACTTTGTGAGGTTTTTAATAGGTACGGAATGAAGGCTACTTTCAATCTTAACAGTAGCCGCATAGGTATTGATGAATGGCATATAAGCAAAGAGGAAATAACCGAAAAAATAATAGGCACAGGTCACGAGGTTGCTGTTCATTGTGCTAATCATAAACAGCCCGGTATGACTATTTTAGCGGACGGAATACGTGAAGTGCTCGACTGCAGAACAGAGCTTGAGAGAATGTTCGGCGGAATTATTAAGGGTATGGCTTATCCTAATTCAGGCATACGTATTTTTGAAAACGGCGCTACATATAACGATGTTAAAAGCTATCTTACCCAATTGGGAATTTCCTATGCACGCTCTTTAGGAGCGGATAATGACGGATTCCGTTTGCCTGAGGATTGGCATAATTGGATTCCGACGGCTCACCATAATAACCCAAAGCTTATTGAGTGGATAGAAAGATTTGTAAGTACCGATGTGAATGCAAATTATGTTGGCGCAAGACGTCCGATGCTATGCTATATCTGGGGTCACTCTTATGAGTTTGATAATAATAACAATTGGGACAGAATTGAAGAAATCTGTCAAAAATTTGCCGATAATAAAGACATCTGGTGCGCTACAAATATTGAAATTTATAATTACATAAAGGCATATCAGTCTTTGGAATTTAATATTGATATGACCCTTTGCTATAACCCGACAGTTCATACGGTATGGTTTTATGCTGACGGTAAGGATTACTGCGTAAAGTCGGGCGAGACGATAGAAATTTAAAATGTTTTTATAAGGAATATAAAATATGACCAAACTGATTTTTGTCCGCCACGGGCAGAGTGTGGCAAATCTGAAGCAGGTTTTTGCAGGGCAGACAAACCCCAATTTGACCGAGCAGGGGCACAGACAAGCTGAAGCACTGTCCGATTGGATAGCAGAAAACTATAAAATAGATGCCATCTATTCGAGTGATTTAATAAGAGCTTATAATACCGCACGTCCGATTGCTGATAAGTTAAAGCTGAGTATTACTAAAACCGAAAAACTAAGAGAAATTTATTCGGGAAAATGGCAGGGTGTAAGCTATTCTGAAATTAAAGAAAATTATCCGCAGGAATATGGCGTTTGGCTTAGTGATATAGGAAATGTAGTCTGCCCGGGCGGTGAGTCCTTCGTGGAATTAGCCGAGCGTGTCAAAGCAGAGGTTTTATCAATTGCCGAAAAGCATAGCGGTCAAACGGTTATTATAACTACTCACGCCACCCCTATAAGAGCTTTGATGGCAGAATTTGAAAAGGGGAGTATTACTTTAGCTAAAGATGTTCCGTGGACGTCTAATACTTCTGTTAGCATAGCCGAATGTGAAAATGGAATACTTCAATTTACGCTTGTTGACTATACTGATTATCTGTCCGACCTTAAAAGCAAGTTCCCAAGCGGAATAGTATAATTAAAATGGGCTGTCATTCAAAAGAATGGCAGCCCGTTTTGTGTAGGGATTAGAATTTTGTTGTTTTTAATGAAATCGTTTCGCTAACGCTCACGGTGAAATAATTTCCTTTCGGAAATTGTGAAATTTGATACTAACGTATCAAGTGAAATTAAATCCACCCACGAGGGTGGATTTAGTTGAAAAACCGCCGACATAAAGTCGACGGTTTTTCTGGCTGGGGTGGCAGGGTACTCTGCGCTGTGATTTTTTTCGAACACTGCGGGTGTTACCGAAAAAAACTCACTGCTCGAGACTTCACAGCTCCAAAAACCTGACTCAGTTTTTGGACTGCTTCGGCGAACCTACGGTTCTCATCCTGCAACTAAACAAAAATAAAACAAGCACCACCTGAAGGTGATACTTGCTTTATTTGGCTGGGGTGGCAGGATTCGAACCTACGCATGCAGCAGTCAAAGTGCTGTGTCTTACCGCTTGACGACACCCCAATATTAAATATTAAATTTGAATCCTGCCACCGTGGCAGGGTACTCTGCGCTGTGATTTTTTTCGAACACTGCGGGTGTTACCGAAAAAAACTCACTGCTCGAGACTTCACAGCTCCAAA
>JAZQHX010000316.1:0-9359 GCA_045540835.1 Acutalibacteraceae bacterium
GTAATCCCAGCCGAACTTTTTTGCTACGTCAATAAATAGGCTACCGACCTTGTCTACACCTTCCTTATAGTTTGTTGGGCTTTCTGTATTGCAAACATCCACCCAAAAATCGATATACTTGCTTTCTAATCGTGCTATCTCATTAAAAAGTGTATTATAATAATTCATTTTCCATATCCCCTTTAGAGTATTTTCTTTAAATCTTTCTCAAGCGCATCAGCATAATATGAATAACCTAATTCGTTTGGATGAACATGGTCAAAATAGAAGTTTTGGAAATGCGGAACATAATCAAATCCGTCTAAAACAATTACATTATCATACTTAGTACAAACATCTTTGATATTGTTCCTTGCGGTATCAAAGGTGTATTTTTTAATTCCGTTTTTGATAATTATATCAGTTCTCCAGATTGGTAAAATATCAATGATTTTAGCCTTTGGATAAATCTTTGTTAATTTGTCAAAATATTCCGTTGCGTTTTTAGTTATGTCCTTTTCGCTGTTCCAATCATTTGTGCCGTATGCAACAAAAATAGCATCAGGAGTAAATTCAAGCGTATCGTCTAAATGGGTTGCATCGAAATATTCACCGCCGATTGCTTGGTTCATAATTTCTGCATTAAATCTACTACCTATTAAATTGGCATACGAAAGAGAAGAAAATTCAGAAATATAACCTTGTGTAATAGAATCTCCAAAAAACATAAATTTTTTATCTTTTTGAATTTTTTGAATGTACGCATCTTTGTCTATTTTGAAATATTTTATTTGTGAAGAAAAAAGGCAGGGAAAATATATTGTAACTCTTTTATTTCCTATCGACATTTTAAAATCAATAAATATTTCATTTTCGTCTGAATCCATTTTTCCTTTGTGCACTTCCAATTTCCCATTGACATAAATATCTATATATCCCATTTGTAATGATGAGGCTCTGATTGTTTTGCAATTAAAGGAAAGATTTGTAGAATCCGTGTTAAAATCAAGAATAATACCTGCCGAGGCTCCAGCACGTAAGAAATTTCTATCAGATGTTCTTTTATAAAATTCCATTTGTTTTTTAGTGTATCTGCATAATTTAAGGTATCCGTTTTTTTCCTCGAAAGATGCTACACCTGTAAATAAAGGCTTCATTTGTTCAAAATTCAATTGTTTCATCATACTTCTCCTTCGTTTTCGATTAGTATGCCTATGTTATTGATGCATTCATCAATAAATAAACGCCATTCGTTTTTATTAATAAATGGATTTTTTCCAAATGGATTATTTTGCAACATAATTGCTTTTTCCTCTGTTTTGTTGTTTCCTACATGGTTTCCAATAAAAATATCTACCGGTATATCTCTGACCTTCTTTAATCCATTTATAAAATCTAAACGACAGTCGGTAGAAAGACCGTATTTTTGCAGAAAATCTTTTTTCATTGAATTTAGTCCAACACCACCGTGCATAGCACATTTATAAGTGTTTTCACCTTCGTAAACATCAAAAAAGAATGACATTGTGCCCGGGGTGTGCCCCGGAGTAGAAATACATTTGATAGTGGTGTTGCCAAGGGATATTGTATCTCCGTCAGACAGCAAAACGTCAGGTGTAAAGGCTTCATAATATTCGGAACCCAACTCTTTTGCCCAGGTCAAATCCAATGTTCCGTCAGCATATTGCAAATCGGCTTTTCCTAAAAATGTTTTAGCACCTGTAAGTTCAATTAAAGCCTTAGTAGCACCCAAATGGTCATAATGTCCGTGCGAGTGTACAATATACTTAATGTCTCTGAAATTTAATCCTAAATCAGACATATTTGCTAATACAAGATATAAGGTCTGAGGATACCCTGAGTCAATCATAATAAGACCGTCGCCAGTATCAATAATATGTGTGGATGCGTGATGTGAACCGACAAAATATAGATTTCCAATTATTTTGAATGGTTTGATATAGCCATTCCACGGTTTTTGCCAATGGTGAAAGTTTTTCATAGCAACCTCCAAAATCAATTTAAATATAAAATAATTTATCTGTATTTTTTTCTGTAAAGGCTGGGCGATATCCCGAATTTAGATTTAAAAGCGTTACAGAAATAAGCATTGGATGTGTAGCCTACGCTCATACTTATTTCATCAATGGTGTTGTCAGTTTCGCACAACAATTCTTTTGCGTGCTCGAGTTTTATTGAGTTTCTGTAGTCAATGGGGGAACAGCCGGTAACATCTTTGAATACTCTTAAAAAATGGTACTTGCTCATACAACACATTTTTGCATAATCTTCTAAAGAGTATTTTTTTTCATATTCTATGTTCATTTTTTGTATTATGAATGAAATTTTATCTGTGTATTGTCCAAGTGGGTTGGTTGCTCTTTCACATTTTCTTTTCAATAAAAAAAAGATATTAAATAGTTTTGTAGCACACAGTTTTTCATATACAGGCTGTTTTGATTGGAGTTCATTTATTATTTCTTCAAACAAGTCTATAACTTTTGTGCTTGGTTTACTGAAGTATGCAACCGAGCTTTCTAATCCGAACAAATCAAAGCCTTCAGGAGCGTTGAAATGAACAAAATAAAATTCACTGATTTTTGGAGACTTTTGAATATGTATCTGTTTTTCAAATGGTCGAAAAATAACAAAGGAACCTTCTGTTAATTCTACTTCGGTATTTAAAAATAGATGTTCACTTCCTTTTGCTACATAAAAAAGAAGGTAGTCTGACCTACCGTTTGGCCGTGAAATTGTTCTGCCTTGCTCTGCAAAAATATGTCCGCTGCTTACAATGGAAATTCCAAATAAGTCGGTATTTGTGTTTTGATATGCATTAAAAATCATTTATGTTTTCCTTTATAATAGCAATAAAATTCAATAATTTAGCAATATATTCTATTGATTTATAGGAATTATAGCAATAAAATTCAAATATGTCAAGCGAATAAAACCTTAAAGGAGAATTTGACTGAAATGAAACACTTTGTAAAAGAATTTTTGGAAAAGAAAGTAATAGTTGTATGTAGAGGGATTGCAGAAGAGGAAATCGTAAATGTTGCACAAGCACTTTATGATGGCGGTATTTCTTTTATGGAAGTTCCTTTTGACCAAAAAAATCCTGATACATTTGAGTTGACCGCACGTAAAATAAGCGCAGTCAGAAAAGCATTAGACGGTAAAATGCATGTAGGTGCAGGTACTGTTATTACTATGGAACAATTTGAAATCGCAAAAGAAGCCGGAGCAGAAATTATTGTTTCTCCTACATTAGAAGAAGATGTTATTATTGCTACAAAAGAAGCGGGACTTATTTCTATGCCGGGTTGTGCAACTCCCTCTGAAATAACAAAAGCGTATAAGCTTGGTGCAGATTTGATTAAGCTATTCCCATCTTCAGTTATAACTTTGAAGACAATTAAGGAAATAAGCGTACCGCTTAACCATATTCCGCTTGTGTGTTTTGGAGGAGTTAATGCTGAGAATATCAAAGAGGTTCTTTCTACAGGCATTGTCGGTGTAGGTATGGGTGGTGCTGTTTTAGATAAAGTAGCATTAGAAAGCAAGGATTATAACAAAATTACAGAGCTGGCAAAAGCTGTTTCAAATAAGATTTGAAAATGACCGGTTATAAAATTTTTTATCAGGTGTGAGTTGGGTCTTTCAAATAGAAAATAAGTTATAAAAAACTACGGATGTACAATAAATACATCCGTAGTTTTTTGCAATAGTTATTATTTTATTTTCATTCTTTTCCTGAAATCGGACGGTGTATACCTTACAAATGATTTAAAGCAACGGCAGAAGTAACTGAAGTCGAGAAAACCGCAGGTTTCGGAAATACGGTTTATTTCCATATCTGTTTCCTGCAAAAGCTTCTTTGCATTTTCTATTCGCAAGGTCTGAACATACTTAGACACAGTAACACCTGTATGTTTTTTAAACAGTCGGCAAAGATGACTTTCGGTGTAGCCGAATTCGGTGCAGATAGAGTTGGAGGATATATCCTCTGAATAATGCTTTTGTATGTATTCCAATATTTTTTGCATTTTAGTGGACAGAGTACTTTTGTTTATTGAATCGGAAAGCTCGAAAATAAGTCCTATAAGCTCATAAACTTTGCCCTGGGTATATATTGTATTGGCAGTTTTGGTAGAATTTATAAATTCACGCACGGTTTTAATTATTTCGGGGCTGGAGGTAGTATTTATAAAACTTATTTTGCCTTCCAAAAGGGGCTTGAAATATATATTTGAAACAAAGGTTTTGTTTGAAAGAGCATCAATATCAAGGAAAATACTGTAAACCTTAACCCCTTCTTTTCCGGGTATCCCTGCATGGAGCTGTTGCGGAGGAATAATTATAAGTTCGTTTTCGGTTACTGTCTTTTCACGGTTATCAAGACTTATAACAATAGAGCCTTGTGTGACGAAAATAAGCTCCATATAATCATGCCAATGGGATTTGAACTGTTTGAATCCGTTAGAAGTCTCCATAAAACGTATTTCCATACCTGTTTCGAGACTTACCGAGCAAGCTATTTCTTTGGTGGTATAAGTGTTCATTTGGCTCTCCTTTTTATAATATCAATACAGTTATAATTTTACACAATATTATTCTATTAGTCAATGTTGAAAATTGATATAATAAAGTATGGAATTGAATGGTTTGTTTGTGTAAAAAACCGATAAAGTGGCTTTAATAAAGCATTTGGAGCGGTTTTAATCAAAAAAATACATAAAAAATTCAGTTTGGAAAAAATTATCAAATTTATTATAATTTGGATTCATTTGATTATTTTGTAAAAATGTTTTTATCTAATTTATAAAGGGTGAAATATTAGTGTTTAACAAAAAAAATAGAATTGTATGTTTGATAATGTCAATCATAATATGCTTTGGAGCATTTTCTGTAACTGTTACTGGGGAAGAAAGTATTGATGAAAATATTAACGATTATGTTGATATAAACGTTGTTAATAATACAGACGATGAAATTAGATATTCGGAATATAAAGGCCAATATAATGCTTTGGAAATAAAGGCGGATGAAATAACGCTGTTTGGTGGTAAGACCGAAACATATCAGTCCGGAAATAAACTTGAATACAGTATTACGAATGAAACGGCTGCCTTATACTGTATTGCAATAAAATATATATCGAAAGAAAAACAGGATGTTGAGCTTTCGGTGCTGATAGATGGCAAGAATCCTTTTAAAGAGTCAAAGTCGGTTAAGCTTCCTACCCATTATAGGGACAATGGAGAGGTAAGAATTGACGGAAGCGGAAACGAGTTTGCGCCGGAGCAGGTAATTTCGGAGGAATGGATTGACGGATTATTATGTGACTATACGGGTGAATATAATGAGCCGTATTTATTTTATATTCCGTCAGGCAAGCATAAAATTAGTTTTGTTATAGAAAAAGGAAGGGTTGAAATAAGCGAAATCAGCCTTGTAATGCCGGAGGATGTTAAAGACTATTCGTTTAATAAATCTGAATTTTCAAAAGCAGAAAAGACCGATAAAATACTGACTATCGAGGGCGAGAAAGCCTTTTTGAAATCGTCTGCATCACTTATACCTATGTCGGACGACAGCAGTAATGATGTAAGCCCCTCAAGTGCTACCAAGGCGGTTATAAATTACATAGGCGGTTCCAATTGGTCGGGTGCTAACGATACACTTGAATGGAAGTTTAATGTTGAACAAGAAGGATACTATAGACTTGGTTTTCTTTACAGACAAAATGAGGTTTTAGGCGGTATTTCCTACAGACATTTGAAAATTGACGGTAAAACACCCTTTAAAGAAGCAAAACAGATTAAGTTTAAATATGACACCGGATGGCAGTATATGGATTATTCCGACAATGAAGAGAATTATTGGATATACCTGTCTCAAGGCGAGCACAGATTGACCTTGTCTGTTACGGCAGGCGGGCTTACCGATATTTACCGACGACTCAATGAAGTGACTGCCGATTTAGGTGACCTTTACATTGATATTACCATGGTTGTTGGTGAGACGGTTGATATAGGCCGCAGTTACGAGCTTTTTAATCAGATACCTGATTTTAATAAGAGGCTTAAAAGTGCTTCTGACAGATTGAAAGATATTTCAGCCGACCTTGAAGTGTTGCAGGAGAAAAAAGGTGGCTCTAATGTTTCAACAATAGGTAATGCAATAGAGACAATAAATAAAATGTACGAAAACCCCTATTCGGCGCACAAGTACAAATCTGCTTACTATTCGGCATATACCAATTTAAGTGCAATGCTTGGTACACTTACCGATATGCCACTTGATATTGACAGAATATTCATAATTGGTAGCAGTGCAGAATTTGATGATCCGACTGCATCCTTCTTAGAAGGCTTAGCTTTCGGTTTTATGCGTTTTGTAAGCTCTTTTGCAGGGGATTATGAGGCTGAAAAAAATGAAGATGCTTTGACAATATGGGTAAACTGGGGCAGAGACCAGACTCAGGTGTTAGACTCTCTTATCCAGTCGGATTTTGTTAAAAATGAAAAAATCCCGGTTAATGTGAAGCTTGTCAATGCAACCCTTATTCAAGCAATTTTGTCGGGTGACGGACCTGATGTTATGCTTCAGATGTCGAGAACGGAGCCGGTAAATCTTGCAATGCGTGGTGCGCTTGTTGACCTTACGCAGTTTGCGGATTACAAAGAAGTGATGTCACGGTTTACGGCGGATGCACATATTCCGTATGCTTATAATGGCGGTGTGTATGCACTTCCTGATACTATGAGCTTTTACCTTATGTTTGCAAGAACTGATATTTTAGAGGAATTAGGTTTAAAGATACCCGAAACATGGCAGGAATTTATCCATGCACTTACAATTCTTCAGCATAATAATTTGCAGGTAAGCCTGCCTTACACACAAATAGTTGACAGTACTACCGTAAACGTTGGCGTTGGAGGACTTACCCTTTATCCCACAATGCTTTTGCAAAATGGATTAGGACTTTATAATGAAAAGCTTGACCAAAGCACACTTACATACGAAGCTCAAATAGGCGTATTTACACAGTGGGCAGAGCTTTATACAAAATATAAGGTTCCGGTAACAATGGATTTTTATAATCGATTCAGAATAGGTAGTGCACCTTTGGGAATAGCGCCATATACGCTTTATACACAGCTTAAGGCGGCGGCCCCCGAAATTGAGGACAGGTGGACAGTATCCCTTATTCCGGGAACGGTTGACGAAAATGGAAATATTAACCGCAGCTCTGCCGGTTCGGGTGCAGGATGTTCTATTACAAAGCTGTCTGACAATCCCCAAAATGCATGGAAATTCTTAAAATGGTGGACACAGACCGAAACACAGCTTAAATATTCTCAAAGTCTTGAATCGTTGTTAGGCCCTTTAGGAAGGGTTGCAAGTGCTAATATAGAGGCACTTAAAAATATGGTCTGGGATGAAGAAATGATCGCTATATTGAACGAAGATATGGATACGGTCATTCAGATTCCCGAAGTTCCTGGTGGATACTATACTGCAAGAGGAATCGATCAGGCTTTCTGGAATGTAGTTGAGCAGAATGAGAATCCAACCGATATGTTGCTTGAGTGGGGAAAGGTTGTTGATGGAGAAATTAAGCGTAAAAGGCTTGAATTTGCCCAATAAATCTTCCTTTAAGTAGAATGGAGAAATATATGACTAAAGACAGAACTAAATTACCTTTGGAAAGAAAACGAGGATTGAGTGATACGGCGGCGGCTTATATATTGCTCGCTCCGTTTGTCATATTGTTTTTTATATTTACGGTTTTACCTGTTTTAAGTTCGGTTGTTTTGAGTTTCACTTCGTATGATATGGTATCCATGCCTAAATTTGCCGGACTTTCTAACTATCTGAGAATGTTTTCAGGTGACGAGGTTTTTCCTAAAGCGGTAGTAAATACGCTGAAGTTTTCGGTGGTTACAGGACCCGTAAGCTTTTTGCTTGCATTCTTACTTGCCTGGCTTATAAACGAGTTTGGCAAAACTATGAGAAGTGTACTTTCTTTCCTGTTTTATGCACCTGCACTTATCGGCAATGCTTATTTTATATGGCAGATTGCTTTTTCGGGCGACGCTTACGGTTATGCAAACAGCTTTCTTATGTCTATGGGATTTATTGAATCACCCATCAACTGGTTCAGAAATATAAACTATAATATGGGAATTTTAATTTTTATTCAGTTGTGGCTGAGTATGGGCGTTTCCTTCCTTGCCGATATTGCCGGTCTTCAGAATGTAAACCCCGAACTGTACGAAGCAGGTGCTATTGACGGAATAAGAACACGCTGGCACGAGCTTTGGTACATAACCTTACCGAGTATGAAGGAAATACTTCTTTTCGGTGCAGTAATGCAAATTCAGGCAACCTTTTCTATAGGTGCTGTTATAAAGGTGTTGGCAGGTTATCCAAGTGTAAACAATTCGTTAGATACCATTGTTTCGCATCTGCAGGATGTGGGTATCGTAAGATACGAGATGGGTTATGCTGCTGCAATATCGGTTGTACTGTTTCTTATGATGGCGGTTACCCGAATAGTAGTAGGTAAGATACTTAATTCACTTGGTAAATAAATATCAAAAGGATGAGCTTAGTGCAAAAAAAATCTCAATATAAAAGATATACAAGAAGCCGCTTTGGTTCGGCTTGCATCTTTGTTTTTTTGACAATAATGGGTCTGGTGTCGGTACTGCCAATGATTTACTGTGTATGTACTGCATTTAAGCCGTTGGATGAGCTTTTAGTTTTTCCTCCCAGGTTCTTTGTACATAGACCTACACTTGAAAACTTTGCTGTGCTGCCTTCGCTTTTAAGCGATTTGCACGTTCCGCTTTCAAGATATATTTTCAATTCATTTTTTGTAACAATTATTGCAACAGCTTTACAGATAGTTGTATCTTCTGCGGCGGCATTTGTTTTTTCTAAAACAAAGGTTAAGGGAAGAATGGTAATTTTCCTTATAGTGCAGTTTTCCTTACTTTATAACGCATATACCTTGGCAATACCGCAGTACCTTATATTCAACTGGATGAATATTATAGATACGTATTGGGTGTATATTCTGCCGGCAATACCGTCTTCAATGGGTGTATTCCTTATAAAGCAGTATATGGATTCAAGTGTGCCTGATACTTTGATAGAAGCGGCAAAAATAGACGGAGCTTCACTTTTCAGAACCTACGGGTCGATTGTAATGCCTATAACAAAGCCTGCTTGGATGACACTTCTTTTATTTGCTTTTCAGCATATGTGGTCTACAACACAATCGGGTGTAATTTTCAGCGAGGAGTTAAAGACACTTCCGTATGTTATGAGCTCTGTTACAGCAGGCGGTATTGCAAGAGCGGGAG
>JAZQHX010000317.1:0-4523 GCA_045540835.1 Acutalibacteraceae bacterium
AAACTGAAGCTGAACAACCTCTTAAGGGATACAAAATAGTGGTTGATGCAGGTAACGGAGCAGGCGGTTTTTATGCTGAAAATGTTCTTAAAAAATTGGGAGCAGATATTACGGGCAGCCGTTTCCTTGAACCTGACGGTATGTTCCCAAATCATGTTCCAAACCCTGAAAATGCCGATGCTATGAAGAGTATTTGTGAAGCGGTAATAGAATCCAAAGCCGATTTGGGACTTATTTTTGATACCGATGTTGACAGAGCAGGCTGTGTTGGAGCGGACGGCAGTGAAATAAACCGTAATCGCCTTATAGCGTTGGCTTCCTACATAGCAACAAACGGCAGACGTGACGCTGTAATTGTTACCGATTCGGTTACAAGTGACGGACTTAAAGAGTATATTGAAAATGACCTTGGCTGCAAGCATTACCGTTATCGCAGAGGATATAAAAATGTAATAAACAAGGCGGTTGAGCTGACAGAAAAGGGCTTTGACTGTCCCTTGGCGATAGAAACTTCGGGTCACGCCGCTTTAAAGGAAAACTATTTCCTTGATGACGGTGCTTACCTTGTTACCAAAATAGTAATAGAGTTAGCTAAGGGAACTAATCTTGACAAGCTTTTATCTACCCTTAAAACCCCCGTTGAAGAAAGGGAAGTACGCTTTAATATTAAGGCTCAGGATTTTAAAACCTACGGCTTAAAGGTAATTGAGGAACTGGAAAAATTCGTAGCAGATAAGCCGGAGTACCGTGTAGCTGACGACAACCGTGAGGGTATCCGTATTTCCACCGAAAACGGTTGGTTCTTGTTAAGACTCAGCGTTCACGACCCCGTAATGCCTATGAATTTTGAAAGTGATGTTATAGGCGGAATTGATAAGGATATTGAGGGAATAAAAGAGTTTTTCGGTAGCTTCTCTCAGCTTGATACCTCGGCACTAAATTAAATAATGATTAAAAATGCTGTCTTGCTTTATTTGCTTGACAGCTTTTTTGTTATCAATATATTTTATGTTAAAGTGAGTTTTGGGTGAAAATCTTTTAAAATTCAAGTAGGTTTAATCAATATTATGTTTGCAATATGAATTTATTTGTGGTACAATATACTATGTATTGATATTTTAAAGTTTTAAGGAGAAGTATATGTCCTTTCCGCTTGAAAAAATAAGGAATTTTTGTATTGTGGCACATATTGACCACGGTAAATCAACGCTTGCTGACCGCCTTTTGGAGCTTACCAATTCGGTAGCACAAAGAGATATGGAGGAGCAGTTGCTTGACAGTATGGATTTGGAGCGTGAGCGTGGTATAACCATTAAGGCCCATGCCGTGACCCTTTATTATACTGCGTCTGACGGGGAAGAATATGAGCTTAATCTGATTGTCACTCCCGGTCACGTTGACTTTAATTATGAGGTTTCACGTTCGCTTGCCGCTTGCGAGGGTGCGGTGCTTGTTGTTGATGCTTCTCAGGGTATAGAAGCACAGACCTTGGCGAATACTTATTTAGCGGTTGACCACGGACTTGAAATTTTGCCGGTTGTAAATAAAATTGACCTGCCCTCTGCCGACCCTGACAGAATCAAGCAGGAAATTGAGGATGTTATAGGTATTCCTGCCGATAATGCGCCTTTAATTTCTGCTAAAACGGGCATAAATGTTGCGGAAGTTTTAGAAAGAATTGTAACCGAAATCCCGGCACCCGTGGGTGATTCTGCCGCACCGCTTTCGGCGCTTATTTTCGATTCCTACTACGACCCTTATAAGGGAGTTGTGGTTTATTTCCGTGTTATGAGCGGTAAAATCAAGGCGGGCGACCGTATAAGAATGATGGCTACGGGAGCGGAATTTGATATAGTTGAAATCGGCAGAAAGAGGGCTACCTCTTTAGAACCGTGTGACGTTTTAGAAGCAGGCGAGGTTGGCTATCTTTCGGCATCTATTAAGACCGTAAGCGAGGCACGTGTTGGTGATACCATCACCTTGTGCGAAGCACCTGTATCCGAGCCGCTTGAGGGATACCGCAAGGTTAATCCCGTGGTATTCTGCGGTATTTATCCGGCAGACGGAGCAAAATACCCCGATTTGCGTGATGCACTCGAAAAGCTGCAGCTTAACGATGCTTCGCTCCTTTTTGAGGCTGAAAGCTCGAATGCATTGGGTTTTGGCTTCCGTTGCGGATTTTTGGGACTTCTGCACATGGAGATTATTCAGGAGCGACTCGAAAGAGAATATAACCTTGACCTTGTAACTACTGCTCCGAGTGTTGAGTATAAATTTGTTTTGACTTCGGGTGAGGAATTAACGGTTGATAACCCGACCAATTACCCTGACCCTGCGGTTATTGCAGAGGCGTTAGAGCCGGTAGCAGATGTGCATATATACAGTCCGAGCGAATACGTAGGTACAATAATGCAGCTTTGTGAGGAACGTCGTGGCTTTTATACCGATATGAAGTATATGGGAGACCGTGTGGATATTCACTATGTTATGCCTATGGGAGAAATTGTTTACGACTTTTTCGATGCGCTTAAATCTCGTACTAAAGGCTATGCAAGCTATGATTATGAGACTAAGGGCTATGAAAAATCAAAGCTTGTAAAGCTTGACGTTATGCTGGCAGGCGATGTTGTTGACGCACTTTCTTTCATTGTTCACAGTGATAACGCTTATGCGAGGGCAAGACGTATTGCCGAAAAATTAAAGGACTATATACCCCGTCAGCTTTTTGAAGTGCCGATTCAGGTTGCGGTTTCGGGAAAGATTATTGCAAGAGAAACCGTAAAGGCTTTGCGTAAGGACGTTTTGGCTAAGTGCTACGGCGGTGATATAACACGTAAGAAAAAGCTGCTTGAAAAACAGAAGGAAGGTAAAAAACGTATGCGCAAGCTTGGTAGCGTTGAGGTGCCGCAGGAGGCATTTATGGCTGTGCTTAAGCTTGACGAATAGGAGAAAAATATGGCTAATAATAAAAAAAGAATGACAAGAAAAGCGGCAATAAGAAGACGAAATGCCTTTGTTGGCTTAGTGGCTCTGGTAGCTGTTTTAGTGGTGGCACTTATTGTATTTGTTTTTGTTTCGGCTACATCGGATAAGACGGGTGGAACAAATACGGACAGCAGTACTTCTTCTGTTTCCTCCGAAAAAAAGGAAGAATCGGTTTTACAACATACTTCTTCGGTTGTTGACAGTTCTGAGGTAAACTCTAAGGAGAATAGCTCCGTGGCTGACAGCTCGGTTCAGCAGAGTTCTTCACAGCAAAGCAGTTCCTCTCAAATCAAAAAGCCAAATAAGGCGCTTGACCCCGATTTTGCCGATTTACTGCTTGTTAACGGTAAAAATCCACTTCCCGAAAATTACGATTATGAGGGTAATCTTACCATAATTGAGGACAAATATCTTTGCGGTCACAGAAACCGTATGAATGCTGATGTTTATCCTTACGCTACCGCTATGGTAGAGGCGGCTTGGGCAGACGGTGTAGATTTATTTATATTGTCTCCATACCGCTCTTACGGTGACCAGAAAGTATTGTTTGAAAATGAAGTAAAAAAATGGATGAATACGGGTATGAACAGAGCCGATGCAGAAAATAAGGCTTCTACCGTAGTAGCACGTCCCGGAACGAGCGAGCACCATACCGGTATGGCAATAGATTTTAATTCTGTTGAGGACAGCTTTGAGTATACCGATGAGTATAAGTGGCTAAGCCGGAATGCGCAGGACTATGGCTTTATTTTGCGATATACCAAGGAAAAACAGCCTAAAACGGGTGTTATTCACGAATCCTGGCATTGGCGTTTTGTTGGTATAAATAAGGCTAAGGAAATCAAGGCTTCGGGATTATGTTTAGAGGAATTTCTTGAGCAAACTGGTTGACAAATAAAGGAATTTGAGGCAGAAAAATAATGATAAAAACAGGTTTCAGTAACGAAGAATATATTAAATTGCAGTCCCAGAATATAAGGGATAGAATCGCTCAATTCGGCGGTAAGCTCTATATGGAGTTTGGAGGCAAACTCTTTGACGATTACCATGCGGCAAGGGTGCTTCCGGGCTTTGAGCCCGACGCAAAGGTTAAAATGCTTTTGGAGCTTAAGGACGAGGCAGAAATTGTTATTGTAATAAATGCAGATGCAATTGAGAAGAATAAACGCCGTGGGGATTTAGGTATAACCTATGACCTTGATACTTTACGTCTTATAGATGCTTTCAGGGAAATAGGCCTTTATGTAGGAAGTGTGGTTATTACCTGCTATACGGGTCAGCCTTTGGCAGAGGTTTTTGAAAAACGTCTTATTTCGCTTGGAATAAAGGTTTACCGTCATTATCCTATTAAGGACTATCCTTCAAATATTCCGCATATTGTTAGTGAGGACGGATTCGGTAAAAACGATTTTATAGAGACTAAGAGGCGCCTTGTGGTTGTAACCGCACCAGGTCCGGGAAGCGGAAAAATGGCTACCTGCCTTTCCCAGCTTTATCACGAGCACAAAAGGGGAGTAAAGGCAGGATATGCTAAGTTT
>JAZQHX010000318.1:0-38771 GCA_045540835.1 Acutalibacteraceae bacterium
GGTAATAAGTAAGAGGTAATAGTGAAGAAGTTTCGGCGTCGGCTTTGCCGACGAAATATAAAAAATATGTAGGAGTTCAAATCCTTACAATGAATTTTTTAAAAGCATCTAAATTGTACGTCCATTCCAAAAAATCGACAAGTTTTGACTTGTCGATTTTTTTATCCATTGCGAAAACAATTGTATATCATCACGCGTAGCGTGTATAAAAACCACAATGATGATATGCAGCAGTTAAATATAAAGCAGTATATTTGTTATAGCTATATCACTTGATACGAGCTTTATTTTTTGCTATAATAAAAATGGAGGTGGCATTTATATGAAAAATGTGTTGCTTATAGGTGACTCTATCCGTATGGGATATGATAAGGCTGTGAAAAAATCGCTTGAGGGTATAGCGCAGGTGCATTTTCCGCGTGAAAACTGCAAGTTTGCCGCGTATGTACTGCGGTTTTTGCATGAGTGGAAACCAAAGCTTGAGGAAGGTGAGCAGATTGACGTTATCCACTGGAATGCAGGCCTTTGGGATAATCTCCGCCTTTTTGGCGAGGAGCCGCAAACACCCATTGATTTTTATGCATATTATATTGAGCGTATCTGTATTCGCATTAAAAAGCTTTTCCCCGATGCCAAGGTGATTTTTGCTACCTCAACAAGTGTCCAGAGTGAAAAGATGAACATCAATTTTATGCGGCAAAACAGTGATATAGAGCGTTATAACACCGTGGCGTGCAACATTGTAAAAAAATACGGGTTTGAGGTAAACGACCTTTATTCCTTATCACTTACATTATCACCCGAGGCGCACTCCGATGCCGTTCACTATTACACAACCGAGGGCACTGAGACCTTTGCAAATCAGGTTCTTTCCTATATAGCCTCGGCTTTAAAGCTTGAAACCGTTCCCGAGTATAAAGAGGAGCTTTACACCGATAAACCAATTGGAATATAAATTAAATGAGGGCAGAGGCGCAATCGCGTCTCTGCCCTTTAAATTCAACTGTTTTTGCTTCTTATATTGTTATCATCGTTGCTATAGATTCCGCAAATTATTTTCTGAATCTTAAGCGCCTCTTGACCTGATACCTCAAGCTCCTCAAGACCCATAACCGAGCGATAGAACTGCCTTATCTGCACTGCGTGCTGAGTGCCCCAATAATCCTTGCCGCCTGTATACGAAACCAGCTTTTGAGGACTGTTTTTAACGGTTTCAACCTCACCGTTATTATAGGTTATAGTGCCACTGTCATAGGAGAAGCAGGCTCTGCCGTTTTCGCATAAAAGCCTTATTTCTATAGGCTCGTCAAAGAGATAATTGTTCATAGCATAAAAGGAGAGCAGCGCGCCGTTTTTATACTTGATAAGACCCTCTGCCGAATCCTCTACCACCATTATTTCGTGATTTCGGTTGTGAAGGGTTGACTGAATTTCAGAAATTTCGTCATTTATCATCCAGTTTGCAAGGTCAAGTGAGTGAATAGCCTGATCTATAATTACTCCGCCACCTTCCTTGTCCCAGGTGCCCTTCCAATCCGAGCCGTTATAGTAATTATCCGAGCGGAACCAGGTAAGAGTTGTGCGGCCGCATTTTACACGGCCGAGCTTTCCGTCGGTAATTCTTTGCTTTATAAGCCGGGAGGGCGTGTTATAACGGGTCTGGAAAATAACGCCGTATTTAACACCGCACTCGCTCGCTAAATTCACTGCATTTTCGGCATCTTCATAATTGATGCTCATCGGCTTTTCGGAAATAACGTTAACACCTGCTCTGAATGCATCGCAGGCAACGGACGTGTGCAGATAGTGCGGCAGGCAGATATGCACCGCATCCAGCTTTTCACATTCAAGCATTTTTTTATAATCGGTATATATTTTACCGCCATATTTTTCTGCTGCCCGTTTAGCTCTTTCGGGCTTGATATCGCAAACAGCCACAAGTTCGGACTCTTCGAGCGCTCTTATTGAATCAAGGTGCATAACCGAAATGTGACCGCATCCGATAACTCCGATTTTCAGTTTATCCATATTATCCTCACAGATTATTAAGAATATCTATAACAGTTTCAAGCTCCTCGGGTTTTACCATATCGGGAGAAATGTTGTTCTTAACACAGTCAGTAAAGTAGATGATTTCGTTAGAGTAAGCGTTGCTTTTAGGAAGGTTAATGCCGTCAACAGCATCGTTGCTTGCAAAGTTAATATCAACAACCTCGCCACCGCGCTTATATACCTTAAGTCCGTCATCCTCGTTTGAAACAACAGCATTCTCAAATTGGAATCGGAACTGAGCTTTGAATTTATAGGGGGACGCATACCAAGAGGATTCAGTGTTTATACAGAACCCGTCAAACTCATAAACCGTGTTAATATAATCCTGATCCTTTTTCTTTGAGCGGAAGGTGTTAGACTTCTTCGGAGCGCCAAAGGCGTATACCATAAAATCAAGGTCGTGGATATGAAGATCATAGGGTACCCAGCCGCTACGTCTTTCATCTCGCATCCAGTCATCCCAGCTCCAACCTGGGAAGGCGCTAAGGCGCGTCATAGTACCTGAAAGAAGCTTGCCGAACTCGCCGCTATCGTATACTGACTTGAGGTATACGTATTCGGGCCAGAAGCGCAGAACCTGAGCTACCATAAACTTAACGTTGTTCTTTTGAGCGGTTTCGTAAACGCGCTTAACATCTTCCTGTTTCAGAGAAATAGGTTTTTCACAAAGCACATTGATTCCCTTTTCCATTGCTTTAACAGCAAAATCGGCGTGCATAAAAGTGGGGAGACAGATATCAAGAATATCAAGCTCCTCATTTTCAAGCATCTCATCAAAATCGGTGTACTTGCGGACATCCTCATATTTATCCATTCTTTCGGGGCGTACGTCACAAAGTGCCACAAGGCTTACACCCTCTAATTTTTTCCAAGAAGGAATGTGCGCGCCACTGATGTTTCCAACACCAACTAAACCAACCTTAAGCATAGCATTAACCTCCGTAAACTTCGTTAATTATTTCTGACAGGTAATCCTTGGCATAGAGAATATCCTTTGCCTGCTGTTCGCCTTCAATCTCGCGTTCAATGGTTATGTAGCCGTTATAGCCGAGCTCGTGAAGCTTTTCTATAACACCTCTGAAATCGACCTTACCGTCACCAATACGGGTCTCTTTGCCTAAGTTCTTGCCATCAGTGGGATAAAGTCCATCCTTAGCGTGAATATTTTTGACAAGCTTTCCGAAAACATCGAGTGAGTCAACGGGATTTGCCTTGCCATAGAGAATAAGATTTGCGGTATCAAGGTTAACGCCAAGGTTATCCATACCGATTTTCTCCATACAACGAAGCATTGTAACAGGTGTTTCCTGACCCGTTTCAAAAAGCAGATTCTGATCATTCTTTTTAAGGTGTTCTGCAACAGTTTTTATAGCGCACACAAGGGGGTTAAAGTTTTCGTCATAAGGGCTCTCGGGAATAAAGCCCATATGTGTTACAACATCACGTACACCAAGCTTTTTGGCAAAATCTGCACCGTCGCAAAGGTTCTTGATGCGCATTGCGCGGTATTCAACCGGCACAAGACCGATGGTTATAGGTCCCTCGTAGAAGTTCCAAATGCAAGGACCGTCCCAGCCACACCAGAAAGCCGAAATGGTAATGCCATACTTATCGCAAAGGCCGTTTATAAGCTCTGCGTTTTCGCCTGTCCAGAGAGAAGGCACCCAGCAGGTTATCTGGCAGTTATCAAAGCCATATTCTTTGAGTTTAGCAAATTTGTCCTCAAGACCTTCAGTGGTTTTGAAGGAAACAACAGTACCGATTTTCATAAAATACCTCCTATATAGTTGATTTATCAATAGTTTTATGATAACATATCCCTAGGATTTAAAAATAAATTTTTTGACATAGCATTGTAAAATTTTGACCTTTTGTGTGGTGATTAAATGCTTGACAGTAAAAAAGAGCTTACGCCGGTAGTGTACGGCGAATATCCTGCCAAGGTGATAAAGAGCCTTAAACGAAATGCGGGAATGCTTGCAATTCACGCCCATTGGCACGACAGAGTAGAGCTGCACCGTATTATAAGCGGCAGTATGACACTGTATTGCGGCGATGAACAGATAGTTTTAAGGGAGGGCGATGTATCGGTTATATCACCGCGCCTTATGCACAGCGCTATCGCGGGTAGCGGCGGTGTAGTGTATGACGTTATAATGTTTGATATGAGTCTGCTTCAGAATGCAACTGCGGCATGTGAGCAGTTAAAACCGCTTGTAGAAGGGGAGCTTATATTTAATATCAGTTGTTGCAATCCTATAATAACTGCAAAGGCGGATGAAATCATAAATATGCATGAATGTCGCGGGCAGTCATCCTCGCTCGAAGCTCTTGGCTCCTTATATTCACTGCTCGGTCTTCTTATAAAGTACTGCGGCACGCATCGGAAAACCGAGCGCCTCGGGGATGACCGCTTCGGTGGGGTTATAGCGCATATAAATGAGCATTTTTGCGAGGATATCTCGGCCGCATCATTAAGCCGCGAATTCGGATACGATGAAGCCTATTTTTGCAGAAAGTTCAAGCGGAATACCGGTCTTACCGTTATGAAATACATACAGATTATGCGCCTTGAAAAAGCGAGAAAGCTCCTTCGTGATACAAAGGATTCAGTACGTCAGATATCGCTTGTGTGCGGCTTTTCGGATGCGGCATATTTTGCCAATTGCTTTAAAAGGCTCTATAATATGACCCCGCTTGAGATGCGAAGCGCCCATATAAAAAAATAATGGCAGAGTCGGTTTTAGACTCTGCCATTTATATTATCCTTTTTTCATACGAATCAGCATCACGCGGCACTGACCTTCGTGGTTGTTTATAAGCTCATAATCACCGAAATCGGCAGGGATATTTGCGGCCTGCAGATAATCAATGGTGGTCTCAAGTGATGGGTCTTTCTTTGAACGGATGGTGATGTTTTTGCCTATCTCCAAGGTTATGGCGTGGAGATATTTGCCCTCGGTGCTGTATTCTGCGCGCTCGTTAAAGGTGATGCGCTCAATGTGGAACGGCATTTCAGGGAGGGTTGAGAACTGCTCTAATGAGTATTCGGGTGTCCATTTAATAACCTTGGGACGCGCTCTCAGATGATCCTTAACCCAGCTTTCGCGGCGGGCGCGGTCTATATTAAAACCGTGACGCGCCTGGATATTACTCGGCTTTGCAGTCATAGTCTTTGTGTTATCATCCCAGGTGTTTCTGCCAAAATCGTGCATAAAGAAGGAATATTCGCAGGTGGTGGTGTTAACGTTGGTATCCATCTCAAGCACCATCTGTCTGCCGCCGTGACCATGGGTGGTTCCGGGCGGGATTAGGAACAAATCTCCGGGCGCTGTTTCCCACACCTTAACATAGTTGCGCCAATCGGGAATATAATCCTTGTTTTCTGCCGCTTTAAAGCATTTTTCCTGCCATTCGTCAAGATTTGCATCGTCCTTGAAGCCCATAACCGTAGCAGAATTCTCATAGGCTTCTAATATATAATAGGTCTCATAGCGGCCGAACTGCTCGTTAAAGGTGCGGCGGGCATATTCTGTAGAGGGGTGGTTATGCTGCGGCATCGCGGTACGCTCCATCGGAACGTCGGGGTCCTCAAAATAGCCGTCATCAATAGCAACAAGCAACGGCCACCACTTAGGAACCTCGGTGTCCCAGTATTTGCCGACAAAGCGTTCGCCGTACTGCAAAAGGTTAACAGAGGGCAGACGAATCTGCTTTTTACCGATATCAATTATCATATCAAGCTTGGGGCTTGCAATGGTGTTCCAGGCGCTGTTTGAAAGTCCGGGTACATCCCAGAGCTGTTTAAAGCGATATGCGCCCCAGGCGCCAGGCATAAATATCTTAACCTGCTTAACGGGCAGGTCAAGCACGCGGTTAATTATTGTTTTATAGGCATCCTTTGAAATAAGGGTGAGCTCCTCGGGATGAACGGCCTCAACATAGAAGTCCATATTGTCGAGCATAAACCATTTCTGATTATCAAGCAGATGGAAATCTACGTAGTAAAGCTCCTTCCAATAATAATCGGGGTCGGGCTCGCTGTGTCCAAAGGGAATAAGAGTATTGTCCCACATATTCCACATAATAGGGTCCTTGGTCATATCAAAATAAAACTTATAATCGTAGACCTCTATAAGCTCTCTTATGCAAGCGCCGGGCGCATAAACGATTATTATTTCCTTTTCGCCCGTTTCACTCTTTAACGCCTTAAGCTCGGCCTTGAGTGATAGTATGGCATCGCTGTCCATAATATCCTCAACAAGACCGTCCTGATTTTCCCAACCGAGACTCTGGTCATATTCGAGATTGGGGCGCTTATATTCGCGGATAAACTCCTTGTCCTTGAAAACGCGGTTAATATGTATGGCGCGAACCTTAATATTCTCTTTTGTGGCTTCATTGGTTATGGCTTTGAGAATCTTGTCCCATTCTACACAATAGTTACCGTCAAATCCTAAAATACAACGGTCACTCTTTTTAAAGATCTCAAGACTTAAAGCCATAATTTTTTTATCGCAGATATCGGTTCCGATAAAAACGTTGTCAACTGTATTCTGGTCAACCTTGATTTTGTTTTCGGCATTCACTGCATATTCGTATAACTTGCGCATAAAGAGCCCCCTTATAACTAATTTTCCAATTAAAATATAACATTTATATTTTAAAACTTCAATGTATAAAATCGTAATATTTTTATACTTTTTCGTAAAATTCACAAACAAAATATGCCTAAAAATAAAACACTTGCAATTTTTGTTTTGTCTGATATAATAAAATTGACATTTGTAATTTCGAGGTGATTTTTTGGAGATTATTAATTCTGACAGTATAAATATTAAATTAAATCGCGTTATCTACAGAAACCGCGTGCCTTCAACCTATATAACCAAAGGCCGCGAAAACAACGGTTTTCTTTATTATGTAAAGGGCGGCCACGAATTTGATTTCGGCGATAAAAGTATATTGACACACAAGGGCGATTTCGTTTATATGCCGTATAGCAGCGTCTATGAAAACAGGTTGATTTCGGATGATACCGAGTATTATCAGGTAGATTTTCTTTTGTTCGATGAAGGCAAGCCCTGTGCGCTATTTGACGATGCCCGCGTTATAAGCGGAACCAAGGCCACCGATTACTTTATATTGATAAAGGAAATATATGATTTGTATTCTGCGAGAGATTCTTCATATAATATTTCCTGTATAGGCAGTATCTGCAAGCTTATAAATATGATTATGCTTACCCACGAAAGCGATGAGCTTAAAATTAAAGGCTCAAATATTATTTCAAAGAGCATAAGCTATATTAAGGAGCACTATAACGAGGATACCTCTATTGAGGAGCTGGCGGCAATTTCCGATATAAGTGTTTCCAATCTTGAGAAAACCTTTAAAAAATGTTATGGCACCACGCCGATTAACTATAGAAACACGATAAGGATTAACGAAGCTAAAAAGCTTATTCTCACAGGCTTTTCCATTCAGGATGCGGCCGAGAGGGTAGGGTGGCCTAACTATTATTACTTTTGCAAGATATTTAAAAAGCACGTAGGTATGTCACCCGGCGAGTTTCGTACTGCAAATAAGGGAACGTAAGGAAATTTATGGGTTATCCTTTGTTTGCCGCCGACATTTTGACCAAATATGACATTAAAAATAGCTAAAAGATTGGATAAATATTAGAACTTATTAACAAAATGTTGACGATTTCATTAAATGTGGTATAATTAGATACAGAGATTTGTATCTCAAAACCAATTTTCGAGGAGATTTTATCATGTGTGTTAAAGATGTTGTAATACAGAATCAGGTTGGTCTTCATGCGCGTCCCGCTACCTTCTTTATTCAGAAGGCAAACGAGTATAAATCTTCTATCTGGGTTGAGAAGGACGATCGCAAGGTAAATGCAAAGAGCTTGCTCGGCGTTCTTTCGCTCGGTATCATTGGCGGCACAACAATCAAGATTATTGTTGACGGCAGTGACGAAAAAGAGGCTCTTGAGGGTCTTGTAGCTCTTGTTGAATCAGGTTTTGTAGATTAATTAATTTTTTGTTTGACATTTCTGCCTGACTGATGTATAATATGTCGGTCGGGCAAAGTTTGTCCGTAAAAAACTACATAGTATCCGGGTGTGGCGCAGCTGGTAGCGCGCTTGACTGGGGGTCAAGAGGCCGCAGGTTCAAGTCCTGTCACTCGGACCATTGCGAGTGACGTTATAGGATTCCAAATTCTTTAACGTCGCTCGCTTTTTATTACTATATTTACCTTTTTAAGATAGCTTTTGATAGCTATCTTTTTTTGTTTTTAATTGTATATATGTTCTCTGAAAATTACATCTCCTTAAGTTATATTGATGGCGCCGGCATATAATTAACCGTAACACCTTTTCGCATAGGAACCTCAATAGTTGGCAATGGTGCAGTGTCAGGCAAGTCTACCGTTCCGATGAATTTGTAATGTATTTTTAACCGCTGAATGTTTACTCCATCAACCTTTTCGATAGTATAAACCTCTATATGATCAATTAGCTCATTTAACATAACAGGGTTAAGTTTTTTAACACGAGTATATTTTTTTACTGTAGAAATAAAACTGTCTATCGTACTGTATTTCGATTCATCGGTTTCGATTTCTGCTTGCAACTTACTGATTAACTCAGAAACTTCCTTTTGTTCTTCTTCGTACTTTGCAGCCATTTTCTTAAAACGTTCGTCAGATAATTTACCGGATACATTATCTTCGTATATATTCTCGAACAGTTTGTCAAGTTCCTTATCCCTTTTTTTGAGAGTTTTAAGCTGTTGGGTTCTTGATTCTTTTTTGGAATGATATACCGTTTTAGAGTAATCTGCAACAAGTTTGGTAAATTGATCCTCGTATCGAGTCGCAAAACGGGTGAGACGTCTGATTTCACCAAGCACTACTTCCTCAAGAAAATCCACGCGGATATGATGTGAAGAAAAGCAAGTCTTTCTTTTGCCGCTATTGTAGTTTGGACAGTTAAAATACTTAATACTATTATTCTTTTGATGAAAATGATAGTTTAAGTTGCGCCCACAATCGCCGCAAATTAATAACCCGCAAAACATATTTCTCTCACCATCATTATTATTCCTACTTCTGGTTCCTTTCTTCTCATTATTCCTTCTTTCGAGATTAGCTTCAAATAATTCTCTTTCAATTATTGCAGGATTCACATCTTTAAATATCATCATATCTTCAGGTTTGTTCGCAAAACGCTGCTTCTTTTTGTAAGAGATTGAATATGTTTTGAAGTTAATTATATCGCCGCAGTATTCCTGGGTTGAAAGAATTTTAAGAATTGTTGAATGACCCCATTGATATGGGTTAGGATGTCTTCTGTTTCCGGCACGTTTGATGCCCTTCCTTGAAAGATACTCTAAAGGAGTCAGTATTTTTTCGTCGGTTAATATATTAGCTATCTGCAGTGGCCCCATACCGTTATAATAAAGAATATGAATTCTTCGCACAACGGGAGCAACCTCGACATCTATTGCCCAATGATAGGGGTCGTCCGGTATTTTCATATAACCATATGGCGGGGGAGATAGAGGCATTCCGGCACTGCCGCGTATTTTGTTGCTTATTCTACGCTTTTTGCTAATATCTCGTGCATACCATTCATTGAACAGATTCTTTATTGGTGCAAATTCGTTATCACCTTCATCACTGTCAATGTTATCAGATACAGCTACAAGGCGGACACTATGTTCAGGAAGAAAATCTTCAATCAATCTTCCTACTTCAATATAGTTTCTACCAAGACGAGATAAATCCTTGACGAATACTGCCGAGACCTTTCCAGTTTCAATAAGCTTTATCATATTATTGAATTCCGGGCGGTTCATTGTAACGCCTGAAACACCATCATCGCAGAAAATCTTTATGTCGGTGTAGCCGTAGTCCTTGGCGATTTTTAAAAGTAACTTTTTCTGATTGCTGATACTATAGCTTTCGCCTTCCAAATCATCATCTCGAGATAATCTTACATATATGCAAGCGATGCCAAGGCGGACTAAAGTATTGAGATTTGACTTTGACACAAATCCTCCTTTCCGCAGTCAAATACACAGCACAATGCATTGGTACTATAGCTGCAAAAGGAGTTTAGCGTGAGAGCTCAACGTCAAACTGCATCATTCTTATGAGAGCGGTTGTGAGGGTATTATGGCCGTCGGTTTTAAAAACCGGTTCAACCATAAATACCAATCCGTTTTTTGCTTTGTAGGTTTGTTCTTTTGCTAAATTCTCTTTTGGCTTTTTCTTATAGCGATTATTATCAGCCATATTTACACCTCCGAATTCCTTGTATGAAAATCGAGGTACAATGCACTGCTATAGTATAACGCCTATTGCAACTCGATTTTACACGTATCAAAAAAAGTTGTCAAAATTTTCAATTTAAAAAAATAATAAAAATTAGTTTAAAAGCCTTATTTTATCAGCAATGTGAAAATTATAAAATTTTGTGATTTGCGAATTTTTTCAGCCCCATTCGCGAGGGATACACTGCATCGGTTGACTACAAAGTGCACCGGGTGCACCAAGTTCCGCATTACATATAATTCACAATTTATATATAGCCACTCATTTGGCGCCGCTAAGCTGTTCGGCAAGTATCATTATTCGGTATCATGGCAGCTGTTAATAGTCAGTAAACAGATTTTTCGCAAAAAGCGCCGCTCACCGAATTGTTATGCAGTGTACTACTATGATGCAAATGCATATTTGTCAAGGTACGACGGGTAGATTTTCCCTTGTACAAAATAAGTGGATTTTTCGAACAATTTTCTCCCCCTGTAAAATGAAAAAAGATTCGAGAAAATTTACTCGAATCTTTGGCTACTATGACAGTTCGTATTTATTTGACAATATTTTCGCTCTATGCTAAAATTTATTTGATGCAGCAATGCATCCCTAAGGGCTACCATAACGGGTAGGCGGTTAGCTCTCCATCTGGAGGGCGCTTTCCCTCCGGAAAGGAGGGCGGTGCCAATGGTTACATATAATGATTTGTTCCTTTTAGGGACGCTTATTGTATCAATCATCGCACTTGTTGTTACTGTAAACAAAAAGAAATAACCGCCCGGTCTCAAACAAGCGGTTATAACTTTTAAACCAATTTTTTGAGGGCTAACCGTCTATCGGTAGTCCTTTTGTATTTGTATTATAACACATTACGTGTGAGGTGTCAAACAGTAATTTTCTTTGATTTCTTTTCTAGTTGCTTTTTTGTTGCCTTTGGTATATAATTGTCGCAAAAGGTGGGTTTTGAATGTTAGGAAAGATTTATGCTTGCGATAATTGCGGATTTTTGTTTATTCGTTCGGGCGAATGCGAGCAATGCCCCGATTGCGGTAAAAGGCAGGTAAGGTTTGCGAATTCAAAGGAAAAAGAGGAACTGCTTGAAAGGCTTAAAGAAGATAAGGAAAACAAGTAGAGTAATGCCTATATTGACAAAAGAGATAAAATATCATATAATAATTATGTTCTAAGGTTTGATTTAACTCCCGTTTAATCGGGCGTTTGTTTGAGTTAAGAGGTCGGATTTATCCTGTTAGGATAAGTCCGCTTTTTTGTTTTTAAAAGTTAATAAACCCAAGCGGCCAATCAAGACCGTATCAGCACTATCCTTTGTGGTAGGTTGGTACGGTTTTTTTGTTTATATAAAAAACCGTAAAAGAAAGGACTGATGTAAAAAGTGTCAACCCCACCTCTGATTCGGGTATCCTGTCGGGATAAGGTCGAAAATATCGGTATTGAGACCTATTCGGATATGGTTGTATTCGATTCAGAAAAAACACTTGTTGCCATGAGAATCGGTGGTTATCCGGAATCGGTGCAGGCGATGTCTCAGGCAATCCAAACGGGATGCTCTCTTGAGCTTAAAGGCAAAAGAGAAACATTCCACGTACAAACCAAAGGCGGTAGAAAATATGAGAAAAGGACATCTCATGACGGCATTTATGCCGAAGGTATGTTTTACCTTAAAGACGATACCGCACATTCGCTGTCTCTTGATGACGATGAGCGCAGCGAGAAGGAAGCAGTAGCCTTAAAGCAAAACCTATACTTTTTCTGTAGGGATGACGATGAACTGTATCAGGAGCTCGACAAAAAGCTTTCGGTGCCATTGATACCCGAGTTCAAAGAATATTTTCTTTCAGAATTAAAGCGTAGGAAACTACTGAAACCATTGCAGGTTTACTGTATCGGCAGAAAATTTGATGGCTGGGAAATGAGTATCTCAGACAACGAGGCAGCGGTTATAAAGGTTCTTGAGGACGGACTGAAATCGGGGACAATAGAAATCCCCGGCGGTAAGAACGGCAATCAGGCGGTATTTGCGAATATTAAAAGCTTTACCGACTATTTGCACGACTTTGGAACTATGATAGCTGACCGTATAAAACAGAATTTTCCGCCAAGATACAATCCCGCAGAGGAATCTATCTGTGCCGAGCTTAAAGAAGTCAATCAGTATGTAATAGACCATGCGGGCTATTCGCTTTTTGATGCGCAGCTTGGTGCGGCTGAAGGACTTAAAAGGCAGCTTCAAAAGGACAAGATGGCTTTACTTGTAGCTGAATGCGGCACAGGTAAAACCAAAATCGGCAGTGCGGCAATATATGCACATCAGCACTCTAACCCCAAAAGCCGAGTATATAACAAGGCGTTCAATGTTATTATTTGCCCTTCACATATTACAGGCAAATGGGTAAGAGAACTGCATGAAACAATACCGAACTGCTATGCGGAACACGTTCAGACAATGGCTGATGTAGATGCGCTTTATGACCTTTATTTAAAGGAAAATAAAACAGTGTACTGTATTCTTTCCAAGGAAACCGCCCGTAACGGCTATATGAAAAAGCCTGCGGTTAAATGGAATAGAGTAAGGCGCGGATTTGAGTGTCCTCACTGTGGCGCCATACAAATGATGCCTATTATGGAAGATGGCGTTCAACTTCTTGTAAAAGCTAACGCTAATTACTTTCTGAACGAAACCGGCAGGAACCATAAGTGCCGAGACTGCGGCGAGCCCTTGTGGTCTATGATAAACCCAAATGACCTTTCCCCAAAGCGTAACGAATGGGTGCGAATAGGAGGGTATGGATTTGTTCATAGACAGTTTTTAGGCGAGGCTATAAGCTTTTGCAAGAAAAAGGATGTTATGGCAAAAATATATGAAATAGCAGATAATCCCGACGGTGTTTTTCCTGCTGTCGGTGCTTATGAACGGTATCCGCTATCTGCATATATTAAACGCAGAATCAGGCACATTGATGCCTTGCTTGTGGATGAGCTTCATCAGTATTCCGGCGAGAGTGCTCAAGGTCAGGCTATGGCAGAGCTTGCAGGTATATCGGATAAGGTTGTCGGTATGACAGCCACCCTTATTAACGGATACGCAAAAGGTATTTTCTATCTTCTTTTCAGACTCAAGGCACACCTTATGCTGGAGGATAACCACCGTTATAATAACTCAAAGGATTTTTGTTATCAGTACGGAGTTGTCGAGCAGGTATATGAGGTTGAGGCAGATAAATATAACTCTGCTTCCAAATGCTCTAAAAAGAAGGTAAGGGAAAAGTTTTTGCCCGGAATATCCCCGATAGTGTATTCAAGATTTTTGCTTGAAAACGCTGTGTTTTTATCACTTGCGGATATGGGTAAAGAGCTTCCTGATTACGAAGAAATACCTGTTTTCTGCAAAATGCTCGATGAAATATGCGACGAGTATAAGAGACTTGAAAATGAATTCAGGTCAATTATGGCAAAGTCGCAGAAAATCGGCAAACGTATTATGTCGGCATATATGAGCCTGCTAACAGCCTATCCCGACCAACCCTACGGACACGAGCCACTTTATAACCCATTTAACCGTGAAGAGCCCCTTATCGAACCTAAAGGCTTTGGCGACAGCGATGTGCTTCAGCCTAAGGATGAGCAGGTTATGGAGCTTATTGAAGGGAAAATTGCAGCAGGGGAGCGTGTAATAATATACACCGCTTGGACAAGGTTAGATACCCAGACGAAGCTGCATAAGGCTCTCACCGAAAAGGGCATATCTGCTGCAATTCTTGACCAAAGGGTGCCTACTGTAAAGCGTGAGGCCTGGGTAGATAAACGCTTAGCAGAGGGTGTTAAGGTTCTTATAGTAAATCCCGCACTTGTTGAAACGGGACTTGACCTTAATGCTTTTACAACCCTTATTTTCTATAACATAGCCTTTAACTTATATATTTTCCGTCAAGCCGCAAGGCGAAGCTGGAGAATAAATCAGACAGCGCCAAAAGTTGAGGTGTATATGTTCTGCTATCAGGATACTATGCAGCAACGAGCACTTAAGCTTATGGCTTCAAAGCTATCGGCAGCTACTGTTATAGAGGGTAATATATCCGATGAAGGTTTGGCGGCGATGTCGGCTTGTGAGGATATGACTACTCAGCTTGCAAAGGAGCTTATGTTAGGGCTTAAGGATAATACCGAGTCTTTGGCCGAAAGCTTTAAAAAGATGGCTATTCATAATGAGCGCAAAGCCGAGCCTGTTAAAAAGATTGTGGTAACGCTACCGCAGGTAGAAAAGCCAAAACCAAAACCGATAGAAACATCGGCAAAAACTATTAAATTCAGAGAAACCACCGGTAATAAGTACGATACGGGTCAGCTTAGTATTTTTGACCTTATTGCATCTTAAAACCGATGGCATTTTTTATTTAAGGAGAAATTAAATGCTAAATAAATTGCGTGGAATTTTACGGCAAATTGCAATTGGAAAGGATAAAATAATCGAAATTTCCGCCTCGCTTGAGCCGGAGAAAAAATCCTGCAATATCACCGAACTTTTTGAAAGTATTGTAAAGAAGGTATATGAGAATCGAGAATCGCTCAAAAGATGTATTGTGGATTGCGATGTAAATTCAAAGAATTTCGCAATAATTACTCTTGATATGAAAAAAATATCGAAGCGTAAACAAAGACAGTACAATTTGCATCGATTGTTTGATGGCACTTTTAACATACAACGGTGTTCGTTTTGTGGCTGTCAATTTCTTACATACTTTCCCTATACTTACAGAGAATATGCGGGATGTGTCGGAAGGTCTTACGAATGTATAACGTGCAGAAATTTTGATAATAAATCAGCTCACGAAATTATTGTTGTTCGTAAAAAGAAAGGCGCAAAAGCCGCAAAAAAATTTCAATTAAAATTGTTTGAGGTGAAATAAATGAGTTACATAAGAAAACCAAAAATACGGATAGATTTCGATTCCCCTGATGGCAATATTTTTGTAATAAGGGCAAAGGCAATAGGCGCTATAAAAGCCTTTTACGTTCTCGATAAAGCAGAAAAGCTTAAAGAGTTTGATGAAAAATGGGAGCAGATAAAGGATAAAACCTATGAGGATGCTCTTAATGTTATCAGAGAGTTTGTTGAGATTGAAGAGGAATAGGTGAAATTATGAAATTTACCGTAAAAAGAACCAAGATGCTTGATGCCATGAAAACGGTTTTAGCCGTTGTACCGGATAAAAGCTTAATTGAAGAAATCAGAGGTGTACTTTTCACCGTGAACGCAGGAACGGGAACGGTAAATGTTGCCGGTACTGACCTTCAGACATGGATTGAAAAAAGAGTTCCGTGTGAGCATATAAGCGAGGATGGGGAATTGGTATTAAAGCCCATAGTATCGGATATGCTCCGTCTTATGTCGGGGGAAACAGTAGAATTTGAGCAAACAGCGGGCGCACTCCGAATTACATGCGGCAGTACGGTATATGACGTTCCGTATATTGATGCTGCGAGTTTTCCAAAATGCAGTATCAAATATCCCGAAAATACAATACGCATACAGGGTATTAACTCCCTTATTAAGCGTACTGTATTTGCTGCAGAGGGTAAAACTGACGATAAAAACCGTGTGAAAATGCAGTTTGTCAAGCTTACCTTTAAAGGCGGTAATTCCTATGCTGAAGCAACAAACGGAAACTGTACGGCAATTTCTGCTTCTCTTCACTGCGCAGATGGTAATCTATCGCTTATCGTGCACGAAAAAGCACTGCAAATACTGTCTAAAATTGTTTCGCCAGATGATGAGATATATGTCGGCTCTGAAGGTAAGATAGCAGTATTTATGCGGCCCGATACCATGTTTATAACCCTGCTCCATACAGGCGATTATGTTGAGGGCAGCAAGATAATGTCCCGACTCAAAAGCGAGTACGGAGCAATAACGGATACCCGTAAAATGGCTGACCTTTTAGAGAATGCAACCTCACTTTTCAGGCCTACGGATGACCAATGTATAAACATTAGCATACGTGGCGGAAAAATAACTGCAAGGGGGCTTACAAGTGTAGGCAGGAGTGAAGCATCCATTGATGCAACACATACTGTAGACACAGCGGAAGAGGGCTTTAATTATAAGCCTAAACTTCTTCTTGATTGCTTAAAGCATTCAACAGGACCACTCAGGATTTCAATGGACAAGAGAGGTTTTTTAATGTTTGAGGCTAATCAAAGCAGATTTCTTGTATGTCCGCGCCGAGAGGTGCAAATCAAAAAGGAAGAGCCTAAAAAGGCGGCAAAACCCAAGACCAGAAAGACAAAGGCAAAGACCGCACAACCTGCAGCGGCTTAAAGTAGGAGGTAATTTATGTTAAGAGATAAAATTAACGCAATAATATCCGAGGTTAACTCACAGCTTGCTGAAAGGGAGGAGCTTGTATATACCATAGCTTTAGCCCTTTTAACAAGAAAAAACCTGTTTGTTCTCGGCGACCCCGGACAGGCAAAATCTCAGGCTATAGACAGCTTCCGTTCTCATATACGGGATGCCAGACAGTTTGAGATTCTTATGAGCAAGGGTATAGACCAAGAACAGCTTTTCGGACGTCTTGACCTTGCAAGCATCATTCCGGGACATGTATCAGGCTCGGTATTAAATGATGATGAGGGCTATAAGCAGCTTTCTTTTGAGCTTGAGTGTGTACTGCGTGATGCTGCGGGCAATACCGATTGCGCTCAGTATTTTAACTCAATTCAGGTCAAACGGGAAAGGCTTGAGGAATACAGAAAGGCACTTGCCGAAATAAAGGGAAATGCTCCGCAGATTATTACTGCAGGGAAAATTCCCGATAGCCATATTTGTTTCCTTGATGAAATATTTAAGGCAAATGACGGCGTGCTTAACAGTCTTCTTAAAGCCCTAAACGAGCGCACCTATACAAATGAGGGCGTTGTGGTAAATATCCCCGTTATCAGCTTTTTCTCGGCATCCAATGAAATACCCAATTTCAACAATCCCGAGGAAAAGTCATTACGGGCATTATATGACCGTTTTGATTTTAAGGTGTTTACCCGAAATGTTGAGGCAAAGCAAAATCGAATGGATATACTGCGTAAAAAACAGGGCGGACAAGCGACAACAACCGTTACATACATTACCCTTGAAGAGCTTGCCGAGATGCAAAAGGCAGTAAGTGAGGTAAAGGTACCTGACAGCATCAATGAGCTTGCAGACAATATTTTATGTGAGCTTCGCCGCAAGGATATATCTGTCAGCGACCGTACCTATTTTAACTTTGCGCCTGTTGTGCAGGCTAATGCATACCTTTGCGGCAGAGATACCGTAAAGCCTGAAGATATGAAGGCTCTTATCAATTATTTGTGGAATAAGCCCCACGAGTATGCGGTTGTAGAGCAAACAATATCGAGACTTACGGAAAATCCCCTCGGAGATAAGCTTGATAAACTTTTAGCTGAAGCATTTGAGCATAAAAAGAACTTCGATGCTGCGACAGATAAGCTTCAGGCTTTGGTAACATTCAGAAAGAATCTTGTTAAGGTTTATATTGAAGCCGAAAAGCTAAAAGACGGATTGACAGAGGGCGATGCCGCAATAAGTGCAGTTGATGGTATGATTTCGTCGCTTGAAGCTTTAAGTAAAGAGGCGCATGACAATACCGGATATACCTATTTGCCGCTTTCGGAACTAAAAGCGTTTTTCGCTGTAAAATAATTAAGAAATGAGGAAATATAATGTTAAATTTAACAGTAATGACAGGTAGACTCACAGCAGATCCGGAACTCAGATACACAGAAGGTAATAATACCCCCGTTTGTAATTTAACTATTGCAAATCAGCGTAATTATCCAAACGCTGAGGGAGAGCGTGATACCGATTTCTTCAATTATGTTGCTTGGAGAAAAAACGCAGAGTTTATCTGTAAATATTTTAAAAAGGGTTCATTGATTACCTTGGTAAGCTCAGCACAAACAAGGCGTTATCAGGAGAACGAAACAGGCAAAACAAGAGTTGTGGTTGAATTTATTGTAAACCAGGCTCAGTTTGCCGAGAGTAAAAAGGGCGCCGATGGCGGAGAGCCTAGCGCAGATGCACCCGATGACATTGTTGCAGATTTCGGCGATGTCAGTGCAGATGATGATCTTCCGTTTTAAATTCGGGGTAATACTATGACAGCAAATATTGTAAGACTTGATATTGTTGATAGCGGCCCTGAAAAAGAATCCGAACGAATATTATCTACATTTTATTTGCTAAATCCTGATATGAACAAGCTCAATGATTATAAGCAAAGGCTTGAAAAAAGAGAGGATGCTTTAATGGATGAGATTGACGGTATTTGGGATATTGAAGGTTATATTACAGATAACTTTGAGACGATAGATGTAGAAACGATTGAGTTTAAATGGTAATAACCGAAAGGAGTAATATTATGAGTACCGATAGAATTTATGTTACAAATCTAACTATAATGGGCGAGAAGGTAAGAGTTGATTTTTCTGATGGTGACCACACCTTCGTAACCTACAATGATTACAACCGTGCCTTGATGGCTATTGCGAATGCCAGCAAGGAAGAAATAATCCGCGATTTCGCAATTAAGTCCTGATTATCTTATAAAAAATAAAACTCACGGGCAGGGAAACCTGTCCGTGAGCAGTAAAAATAAACGGAGGACAAAATGAGAAATCGTAATATTTTCAGAGATTTTGGCGAAGCAGATAACTGGCTTAACAGCCACCTGCTTACAAATCGGAACCCTATAACAGATAGGCTTTTTCAATCAACAAGGCTTACCGACCTTATCTACTCGGGACTTTCCTTTGAGGATGTGTTCTATAACACTGAAAACCTCAAATTCCCTGTAAATACTGAAAGAATATCGCAAGATATGTTTGGAGCATTGTTTTCGCCGGTTATAAGGAAAAACGATAACGAATCACTTTTCAGGCGGGAAAGAATGTTCAATAAGCCCCTTATGGACAGAGTGCTTCGGGATGATAGGTTTGATACCCTTAAATCCCTTTGCGAAGATAAGGAAATGACAAGCTATGATGCTGCCTCGGTTTTTGCACATACCTTGCAGGAACTCCTAAACGAAAAGCCCTATGAGCCTGAAAGAAATTATCTTATTGTTATTAAAACGCTCGAAGGGCAAATCGAAGGCGCAATTGCTGAAATTCAGGCAATGAGAGCAGATAAGAAGATAAATCCCGATAGATATCTTGTTTTAGTTAATAAGATACGCGCAAAGCTTTCTCAGGTAAAGAATCTTGAGAAAAGGCTTAAAAAGGATGCTCTTATTTATATTCAATCCATAGAAGAGGATATAAATATTGCCTTGGATACTGCAGTAAACCGTGCCGCTGAAACCCATAGCATAATGTCTGCTTGGGGAAATGACAGTGGTGAAATGAAAAGCACACCCTTAAACCGTGACCTGCTTGACTATGTCAAAAAGAGTGAAGAACTCAGGCGCATAGCAGTGTTGCTTGGCCGATACCGTGAAATAATTGCGGATAAGCGTAAAAACGGTTATGCATACGGGCTGGGAGAGAAGTATGACCTTACTACAGGAAACGATATAACTAACTGCCTGTCAAGTGAGTTAGCACTCCTCGGAACACCCGAAACCGAAATTCTTTTTATGCGAAAATATGAGCAAAAAAGACTTCAGCAGTACCGTAAGCGCACGCAGGTTATAAAGGGTAAGGGAGATATGATTGTCCTTGTGGACGAAAGCTCCAGTACCCGAAGGGTTACAGGATGGGCAAAAGCGTTTACACTCGCTCTCTTGGATATTGCGGCACGTGATAAACGCAAGTTTGCTGTGGTGCACTTTGCATCTGCAAGGGATATCAAGACTGATTTATTCGAGCCTGATAAATACACATCACAGGATGTAATGAAAGCCGCTGAACATTTTTGGGGCGGCGGTACAAATTTCGAAGCACCGTTTAAAGAGGCTATACGGCTTATGGAGAACGGATATGAAAATGCGGATATTACGATAATAACCGATGGTGAATGTGAAATGTCCGACACTTTCTGCGAGGAGTTACATACCAAGCTTCAAAGCTATAAGGCTACCGTTACGGGAATTCTTTTAGATAAGGATGAGCCCTGCGGTACGGCGCTTGAGCCATTCTGCAATAAAATCTATCATTCGAAAGAGCTCACCGAAGATGAAATTGCAATAGATATCATCCAAGGAAAAGCTGCTTAAAACCAAAAGGAGATACCGCCATAAACGGTATCTCCTGATTTTTTGCATAATATAAGGGGCGCCGCCAACCCCTCAGCGACACCCCATTAAAAAGGACAAATACAAAATAGCATATATTTGTTGCTTTGTCAAATAATTCAGGGGTGTTTTTGAAAATTATTTTTAAAAGAATTCTTACACGGATTTTAGTGTTCTCTCAGCGCTTGACAACACCTTAAAAATACAGTATAATAATTATGTTCTAAGGTTTGATTTAACTCCCGTTTAATCGGGCGTTTGTTTGAGTTAAGAGGTCGGATTTATCCTATAAGGATAAGTCCGCTTTTTTGTTATCTGCCATAAGCAGATTAGTAAATTTAATAAACCAAACGGTAATTCCAAAGAAGGACCGGCTTTCACTGTGCTCAGTTGAAGGTCGGTCTTTTTTTGTTTTACAAATAAAATACGAAAGGACAAAACCATCATGAGCGAAAACAAAAACCCCTTCGGCGATTTTTTAGACCTAGGAGATAACGGTGACGTAGGCAATCTTTTTGCCGAACTGGACTTTCCTGAGACACCCGCCGAAAAGACAGAACCCCAAACCCCGGCGCAGACAGAAACTGCGTCAAATGAGCCTGCGAAGCAGGAAAGTAAGGCCGAAGTGAGCATAGCTGAGGGAAAGGCGGCACCTGCCGAAACAGCAGACGTTGACCCCTTTGCCGCGGCACTTGCCAAAGCGCAGGAAGCCAGCAATCAAAGACTGGCAGAAAGCTTTGCTGCAAAACCTGCAGTTTTCACCTACGGCAAGGCAAAAGACCCTATAGAAGACAAGGATTGCACCTTTGAGGAGCTCCGCCAGAAGTATGAGGGAGATTTCCCTGAATTATCTGACGCCAAAAGAGTAACATGGACAGTTACTTACGGTAAATCCTCTAAAACCATAGCTAATCCCGGCTCGGACAGGGTATATGAAATTAAAGAGGAAATTGAAAAATCCAAGACCTTTCTCGATGGCATTAAAAAGGCAAAGAAGGATGAAGAGAAGAATCCTGAATGTATTATTAAGCCCAGCGTGAGAGCACAAAGCAAGGGTAAGATTATAAGACTTCCCGAGTATAAGGATTTTCAGTTTACCGAATCTGATGCACGTGCATCGGATAAACCAATAGTTCTTCTCCCGTCGAAAGACGGGAGAATCTACCAAATGCGAAAAACACCTGTAGGAGTGTTTACGGCTCCCGCTGAAAACATCAAGGAATTTGATGAAATTCAGTCCGGTTTTCATATGTGTATGCCTAAAATCCCATTTAAAATATTTTTCTTTATACTGAACTTTTTCAGAGCAGTATCAGATAAATATGCATACGAGGCTTTGGCGCATATTCTTTATGATACCAACGAACAGCGGTATGTTGTAAAGATTCCAAAGCAGCGGGTGTCCCACGCAAGTGTAAACTCGGTTATGGATTCAGACTATCCCGACCACCTTATCCACGTTATGGATATACATTCCCATAACACAATGCCCGCAGAGTTTTCGGGTATTGATGATGACGACGAAAAGGCTACAAGGCTTTACGGAGTTATTGGCCGACTGGATAGGATATTACCGGATATAAAGATCAGAGCAGGTTGCGCAGGCAGCTATATCTATCTTAAGCCCGAAGATATCTTTGATGTCGAGGATGCCGACCATCCTTATCCTACAGAATGGGATGAGCAGATAGTAGCGATGGAAATGCCAAAATTTAAAGGCTTTTTTCCTAAAAGGCTGCGTGCAAAGGATGTGTATATATGAGGATGTCGAGAACCTCTCCCGTTAAAATTATTGTAATAGGAGCAGGCGGAACGGGCGGTTATGTTATACCGCACCTATACCGTTTGTCTTATGCTTTAAGACGGGATATAAGAGTTATTATCTGCGATGGAGATTTGGTAGAGGAAAAGAACCTTATAAGGCAGAACTTTATTGCTCAGGACATCGGGAGAAATAAAGCGCAGGTACAGGCTGAACGGTATTCAGCGGCCTTTGGTATCGAGTGCGAATATATCCCGAGATATGTTGAGAGCGTAGAAAATCTTGCAAGTCTTGTAAGACCGGATTTCTATAAAGGCAATCAGCATATTGAAACGCAGGATGTTATCCTGCTCGGCTGTGTAGATAATAATAATTCCCGTCAGATTTGTCATAAAGTATTCGGCAAACAAAAGGATATTGTTTACATAGATTCGGGCAACGGAGAGCATACCGGTCAGGTTGTATGCGGAGTAAGGCAAAAGGGAAAAACGGTATATAAATCGGTTTGTACGAAGTATCCTGATATGCGTAAAAAGACCGATAAATTACCTTCAGAGCTTTCCTGTGCAGAACGCAGCGTATCTGCTCCACAGAGCGTTACGGCAAATTTAATGGCAGCAACTGCAGTTGTGAGCTTTCTTTACGATTTGCTTGTATGCGGAGAGCTTAAAACCGAATCGGTAACCTTTTCTTCAAAGCAGATAAATATGCGCCCTGAGTTTGAAGAGCCGCCTAAACCAAAGGCGAAGACAAAGCCTAAAACCAAAGCAGCCAAGACTGCGAAACGAAAGGAGTAACCTATGAAACAGCAAGAATTTATTGTTTCCTACGATAAGCAAAAATGCCGTATTAACGGTCAGACGGGTACGATTAAAACGGTCCGTATCGAAGAGGTATTACCTGATGGTACTAAAAAGACCGTACATACCGATGTGCGTTATATCAGCAGCGGTAAACCTAATCCCTTAAGGAATCTTATAAGCATTATAAGTACACCTAAAAAGGATAGGAGAGCTGCCTGATGACATACGGATATTGGCGTCCCGTTTGTGCTGCAAAGCTTCCTGCCTGCGATGGATTTTTAATAAGCTCCAAGGCGATATATAAATCGAATATTGATAAGGATTGGAATACCTTTTTAAATCAGCTTATTGCTGAGCTACAGAGCAGAGAACCAAGCCTTAAGCAAATATGCGATTGGAAGCTTTACAGTGAGGAAGATAAACTGTTTGTGGTACTTAAAAATGAATCCGTGGATATTATCGTTGAGGATGTGCCGGGCTTTGTTGCAGTTTACGTTATTGTGCCAAAAGAGTGCAAAATTAAAAGAACAGCAAAAAAGCAGCATCCGAGATATACCGAAATTCTAAAAATGAGCCTTTCAAAGTTTTATAAAGGAAATATCTATAAGAGAATAGATACCCGAAATATAGAGCTTGCAGGTTAAACCGAGGTCGCAGTTAATGCGGTCTTTTTTATTTGGAGGAAAATATGAGAGTTAATTTTAAAAATCTTGTTCTTGAGGTAACGCGCAAATGTAATATGCAGTGTGCGCATTGTATGCGTGGTGATGCCGAGGATGTAGATATGTCTACCGATATGCTTCAAAAACTGTTTGAGCAGGTAGGGGACATTGAGCATATCTGTATAACGGGCGGAGAGCCTTCGCTTAATCCAACCGCTATACACTATATTGCATACTTCGCACGAACAACCCTTTGCAATATTGGTTCATTCTTTTGTTCTACTAATGCTAAAGAATACAGCCCTGAATTTGTAAAGGCGTTAAACGAGCTGTATATGATGTGCGACCAAAAGGAAGAATGCACCCTTACTGTCAGTATCGACCAGTTCCACGCACCTGCAGATGAATACGCCCTTAAGATGTACAGAGGTCTCCCGTATTATAAGGGGACTAAAGAAAAGGGCTTTATATCCCGCGGCTATATATTGTCCGAAGGCAGGGCAAATGAAAATAATCTTGGTAGATTTTCAATGCCCTTCAGCGAGCATTTGTATGATATTTCATTCCATGGAATTCGTATGAACGTAGGCGACAGGATATATGTAAATGCGCTTGGAGATATTTTGCTTGATGCCGATTTAAGCTATAAAAATCAGGAGAACGAGCGTATCGGTAATGTAATGGAAGATCCGTTATATTGCCTTTTTACCTCGAATTATTTTGAAATCCCTGACCATTGGTTTGAAAAGGGCAAAAAATGCTTTTACTGTGTGCACATTCACGCTGATGCCAACACAATCAGCGGTACAGAGGAGGATAGTCGTGTGTATTATACCGAGCCGCAGAAGGCTTCGGCGGCTTACCAGAGTGCACTTACGAATATACGCATAACTCCCGTAAGCCCTAAATACAGCAAAATACCCGACGATTTAAAAATGACCTTTGTACCGCTTGAAGTCGAGGATGACAGATGCATTGGCACAAAAATCAGGTATTCACTACCCGAAGATAAGCGTGAGAGGTATGTAACCATCGAAATACTTCGCTGTCCCTTAGAGGAGGGTTATTACGATGGAAAGTGAGCAAACCCTGTTTTGTTTAAGTGAGATATCTGATTCTAAGAGGTATCTTGAGACAATAGCACCGCAGCTTTTAAAGCTTCGCCTACAGTACGAAAAATATAAAGGCAGCGGTCTTAAAGCAGAACAGGACAGCCTTAGCGAACTGTCTAAAACAGTAAAAAAGATATTACGACATTTTCCGTCTTTAATACAGCAGCTTAGTGAGCTTGGCGACAGTGCGACACTTGAAACTACCGAAAAAATGTATTCCGTTTTAAAAAAGTACGATTATCTCGGTGTTTCGGATTACACTCCGTTATGCAAAGCACTGCTTGTATTTGCCTCAAAGCTTCCAAGCAGAGAGGGTAATATCAATAAGGCTGCACTCGGGCATCTTATGAATCAGGTAAGGATTGGATATTTCCCAACCGATACTGAGCATGTAAAGCTTATAAAAAAGGCGGTAGTTTTCCCCGAAAACAAGGTTAATCTTATTGACCCTTGTTGTGGAGAGGGAATTGCCTTATCGCTTTTTGCTGAGGGAACAAACTCGGATACTTACGGTGTAGAGATAGATACAGTTAGGGCTGAAAATGCACAAAGCAGACTTAAAAGGGTAGGCTTTGGGAGCTTTTTTCATTCAAGAATAAGCAACAATGCTTTTCAGTGCCTTTTTCTGAACCCGCCATATCTGTCGGCACCGAGTGAACACGGAAACCGAAGGCTTGAAAAAAGCTTTTTGGCAGACAGCTTAAGGCTGCTTGAGGATGGCGGACTCCTGATATACATAATTCCGTATTACAGAGCCACAGCCGATGTTTGCAGGGTGCTATGCGAGTTCTTTTGCGACCTTAGTGTTTACCGCTTTACAGGCGATGAATTCGGCAAATTTAAGCAGGTAGTATTTCTTGGTAAAAAGATTCCAAGACGTGAGGCGGAAAAGCCTACCGAACGCCTGACCGAGCTTATGCTGTATCCGGATAAAATACCTCCGCTGACTAGTGTTCGTGATGGTGTATATACACTCCCCGAAGCATCCAAGTCGGTAGATATTTTTAAAGGTGCAGTATTTAACGAAAAGGAGCTTGCCGAACAGCTTAAACGTTCCAACAGTATCGAGAGACTTTTCCCTATAAGCCGACTTGATAAATGTGAGCGTCAGCCACTATTGCCTCTGAACCTATCTCAAATAGGTTTAGTTGGTGCCAGCGGTATGATGAATGGCCTTGTAAAATGCGATACTCCCCACATTATTAAGGGGCGAATCGTAAAGGAAAAGAAAAGCCGAGTAGGTCCTGAGGATGAGTACGGAAAAATCGAGCTTAAGGAGATAACCTCTAACAAACTAATATTTAATTTATTAACCCAGACCGGGTTTAAATCACTCGGTTAAATTTAAAGAAAAGAGGACAAATAAAATGTTAAAACAACCCCGGAAATTAACAAATGAAGAGGCTGCTTTTGCGGCCGAAAATCACAGTAAAATATATGACTTTCTTTATGAAAACGGACTGTCTTGCGATGATTTTTATGATGTTGCCGTTTTCGGATATTTGAAAGCGGTGCAATTATATTTTGAGGGCGAAATGTCCTGCGATTTTATAGAAATTGCAGGTCGTGAGATGCTTTCTGCCTGCGTAAGCGCCGAAGAAGAAAATAGCCTTCTTGCCGAGCCTGCATCCTACCTTGAGGATACTATTGCAGATGCAAAATCTATTGCCGAAGAAGCAATAAAAGCGGTGGATTTAGATAATACACTGGCGAGCTTTTCGGCAAACGAACAGCGTATCGCAAGGCTTGTTGTAAGCGGATATTCGGTAGAGGATATTGCCGATATTTTCGGTATGGGCACAGGTACTGTTACAAAACTTGTTTTGGATATGTGCCGCAGACTTGAAGGTAACAGCTTTTCTCCCGTAATGATTGCAGCGTAAAACACAAAAAAGAAAGGACGATTTTATGTTCAACCCCATTTTATATTTAATAACCCTTTTTGAGCTTTTTATTGCAAGAAAAAGGGCAAAAGCGGCAAAAAATGCTATGAACCATAAAATAACAAAGACCCGCACCGACGCCGATGAGCTCGATAGGTGCTATGAGAACTTTCTCAAGAGAGCTAACCGTGAAGAAAAACTGGCGGTAAAGCTCAAGAGAATAAAGAACCAGAACACCGATTTTGCAATTTTAAAGGTGTGTCTTAACCTTGGCGATGTAATGAAAAGCAAAGGAGCCGAAGGTCTTACAAAGCTTGATATTTCTACTGCCCTTACCCGTCATAAGCACGGGGACTGGGGAGAGCAGGAGCGTAACCGCTGGATAGATAACAATATGGCAGTAATAGAAGGCACGGGCGTTATCTGTTCAAGATATAAATATCACGGCGGCGGAGCTTTCCTGATTAACACCGATATCCTGAACCATAAAACCAGAATATGTCTGGAGGGTGAATAATGAGCTTGAAACTGGATATCCCGCTTTTTAAGACAATCCTTATTGGAATTGATGAAGAAAGCGACAGATTTGAGCAAATGCTGAGCGCCAAAATGAAGCAGTATAAAGGCATTGAGTATATCAGAGATGCTGTGCTTCAGTCATTGCTAAACGGTGTAGAGGTCAGTGTCAGCGATTTAGACTTAGATGCTTTTGATATTGAGGATGTGTGGGAGTTTAATAGTTGCTACTATGATTATTGTGATAATATGGGTTCTCTTCGCAGTCTTTCCTCACGCTTTATTGATTCCTGCAAGGAAACTGAGCCGAAACCCGTTGTGGCAAGCTTTATTTGAGAGGTGCCATTATGTCTAATAGAGATATAAGCGATATAGCTTTTGAGGATGTAATCGGGACATTAGCTATTGTAAAGCTTGTTTATGATGAAACAGGTATAAGGATGAATACTCAGTTAAACGAGTATTCGCTTTGCGAAACCTATTTTGAGGCATTGGATTATGCGGGAAACAGAGAGGAATCGGCAGATGATTATTACGGCGGATATATAGATAAGTATTCCTTTGAATTCATGCCCCGCTATTATGAACTTTGCAAGGAATACGGGCGTATGAATAAAGTGAAATTCAGCAAAAATCCGTTTGTGCTGGAGGCTGCTCGACTTGTCAATTCTGAAATGAACGGAGTCGATAGTTACTGTATAAGCTGGTCTCTTTTTACCCCTAAAAGGATAGAAAAGAAAAAGTATCCTTGTCTTGCAATTTTCCTTGACCCTGAGTTCTTTCAGCCGATTCAGCTTGTTGAAGCCCTTTGTAATATCCGCGCATTTTACCGTGAGGGTGTTATAAGACTTGAAAAGGCGATAAATGCGCAAAAGAACAACATAATCGTAATGCCGGACAAAACTGCCGAAAGGAAGAAAGCCGCATGAGAAATGAAGTATTATTACATATCTTTGATGATGGCAACGTTCATGTTGAAATAACCGAAGGTGTTAAGGTAACCACAAAATCCATTGCGGTAGATACCCTTGTGAACTGTATTAAAAGCAGTCTCAGGAGTACTGCAATCCAATCGGGCTTGCTTCCGAGAAATGTAGTCGCAACCGCATTTTCTACCGATGGTTCATACAGGCGAGTTATAGTTGAGCTTGCATCAGAACGTGCGACGATTACCTACGGAAACACCGAGTATGAAAACTTTCCGCTACCGAGAATGCTGTTCGCTTTCAAAGTGGCGCAAAATGGCAGGGTGTCCGGTGTGGAGGTTGCAGTATGCGGACAGGGCAAGCTGACCCCCGAAACACCGCTGTATTATTATCCGTTTTCAAATGTAAATGGTTTTAATATGTGCACAGGGGGAAATCCGCTGCCTAAAATTGAGAGTTTAAGCCAACTTGAAAATCTTCCTGATTTTATCGTATCCATTCCCGATAATGATGATTATTACAAGGAAGATCACAACTCTTTAAATCTCGGGCACCGTGACCTTTTAGAGCATCTTCGGGACAAGGACAGACAGTACTATTATGACCGTATTTTAGTACCGATGAAAAACCAAACCTTACAGAATTTCCTATAAGGAGAGTAAGCTATGAACAAAGAACAAGAAGCAAAATTACAAGAGCCTTTTACCGCCGCTGAAATAGACTGGCGTGTAATAAGGACAACCAAGGACAAAACCAAAGGCCAGGTAGCCGCTTATGTGGACTCAAGAGCCATTCAAAACAGGCTTGACAGTGTAGTAGGTAAGGATAACTGGCAAAACGATTTTATAACTGTGTCGGGGGCGGACAATAATGCTACCGCACACATTTGTAAGCTGAGCATTTACTATCCTGAAAGAGGTGAGTGGATAGTAAAAAGCGATGGTGCAGGCTGTACTGATATAGAACCCATAAAAGGCGGTCTTTCAAACGCTTTTAAGCGTGCTGCATCTATGTGGGGAATGGGCAGATACCTTTATGAGCTTAAAAATATATGGGTAATGCTCGATGAATATAAATGCATTGCAAAACACGAAAAGCCAAACCTTGATTCGATTTATAACGAGTTTTTAGCAAAGCTTTTAAAATCATCAGCCAAAGGCGCACAAAAAGGTAGTGCTCAGCAAACCGCACCGACGGTCAGAAAGCCCAATACGGCGCCTTCTGCCGATAGCAAGCCAAAGCCGAACGGTGAAGTTCCTGCAGGAAGATTTGCGGGTAACTCTGCTCCAAAACCTTCGGGATTTGATTTTTACAACATAACCGAACTCAAGGTTATGAAGGATAATTCACAAACAAAGGTTACGATGCAGTCACCTGACGGTGAAGTAATTGTAGGCTATATGAAGGGAGTGCCTGAACTCAGGAAAGGACAAACAATCTCCAAACCTAAAATTGTTGTCAAAAACGCTCCCGGAATAGGAAATTACAATATAATCCAAGGCTATGATTTAGCCGCATAAATTCGAAAACCGAAAGGACAAAAAATTATGAAAACCCCAAAATATCAATATGTATTTTTTATTACAGTAACGGTACTGGAGAGCCTTTTGGCAATCGCAGTATCAATGCTTTACGCAAGCAACATTTTGCCTTATATGAAAGGCACCCTTATATTTCTGTCTATCATAGGCGGAAATATTGCCATATTCTCCTTAACGAGATTCTTTTATAAGACTGCAATCGACTCTGCTTTAGAGCAAACTGCAGCCTACAGGGATAAAAGCAAAGAGCTTGAAGCCGAAAATAAGCATCTTTCTGATAAGGTAAGGGAGCTCGAAAGCAAAGAACGGGATGTAGGACGTCTTCGTGAAAAATGCAACTCTATAGAATACTTCCGTAACAGCTTTCCCCTTAATATTTCGGATGAATATGCCGTTTACAATATTATGCGAACCGACCTTCAAACCGGCGATTACAGCAAATGGCAGATTGTCGGCGTGTATAAGGATGAGCTTTGGTCCTATACGCTGCTTCGTCCGGACTCTCAAACCTTTAAGGAAATGTTAAGCTTAGTTTCCTCAACAAAGGAACCTGCAGGACTTAAAAACATTAACCTCGATACAGAACTTTTGTACATGTAAGGAGAATAATATGGAGCAGATTACTGCAATGAAAATAACCCAGCTTGAGCTTCGAAATTTCAGAAACCAAGTTGACCCCGAAACCTTTGAGCTTGGCGATGTAAGCTATATTTCCGGTCATAACGGAACGGGCAAAACAACCTTGGCTCACGCCGTTTGTTATGCTCTTTTCGGCGTAAGCTATTACGGTGAGCAGAAAATAGAGCGCCTTATGAATGAGGACTCGGATTCTGTAAGTGTCCGTATGCAGTTTATTGACCAAGACGGAAATATACACAACATTACCCGCAGTCGTAATAAGGATAAAACATATATACTGCTTGATGGTGTTACGGTACGCCAGGCACAGATAGAGGCAATGTTTTGTGAAAGAGATATGTTTCTTTCTATGTTTAACCCTGCGTATCTTACCGAATGTATGGACAGCGCCGACAGTCGCAAGCTTGTTTTGCGGTATCTGGGTGAAGTATCAAACGAAGATATTTTGCAGGAAATTGGCGGCAGCAGGGAATACCTTGAGGGTGTTGATTTATCCGTTAAACCGCCCGAAATGCTTATGTCAGACTTTCGTGCTATGATACGGCAGGCCGAACAGCAAAGTGATATTTTAAAGGGTAATATTGATGCTGTTAAGCAAAACCTTGAGGCATCAAAAAAGAAGCTCTCCGACCTTTATGATGAGCGCCGAAAGACCGATGAAGAGATTAAAGGTCTTGAAAGCAAAAGAAATGAAGGGCTCGATTTTGGCGAGCTTGCCATTACTAAGGATTTGCTTTTGAGCCAGCTTCAGTCAGCGGGCAATAACGCGGCGGAATTTGAGCTTAAGTCAAAGCTTGAGCAGGCAAAAGGCAGAGTATATGAATCTAAATTCACTACAGCTATTGCCGAGGCGCAGGCAGAGGTAAAGCTGCTCACCGAAAAGCACGGTAAGCTTAAAAAGAGAGCTGAAGCTATAAGGCCCGGTATCAAATGCCCAACCTGTATGATGGCTATTACAGAACAGAATATGGGTGCAGTTAAAAAGGGTATTATAGAAGAGCTTAACGGTATAGCAAAGCAGGGCAGAGAGGCTGTTGAACGTCTCAAGGAAGTAACCGAGATGGATAAACAGTCCAGACTTAAATTTGAAGAATTTAAAGCTGCTGATATTGCAAAGCTTACCGAAGAAATCAGTGCTTTAAGCTCTGCCAATAATACCGAAGACATATCCGAAATACAGGCTCGGCTAGATGATGTTGAATACACTCTTGCAAACGGTAATCTTGATGAAGAAGAGCTTTCACGTCTTAAAATTTTAGAGGCTACATTAGTGGGTATTGATGCACAAATTGAAGCCATTAAAAATGAGACCAGTGAAGAGCGCCTTTTGGATGCAATTACTCAGCAACAGCTATTTACGGAGCAAATTGAAAAATACGAAAAGACAATATCTGCGCTTCGTGAATTTCTTTTCAAAAAGGCTGAACTTGCTACAAAGGGGCTTGAAATGCCCAACGTTAAGTTCCGTTTGTTTGAGGTGATACGGACAACTGGTGAGCTAAAGAGCGTGTTTAAATTTGAGTATAAGGGCAGGGAATATACAACCCTATCCTTATCCGAAAAAACACTTGCGGGTATTGAAATTGCCGCTATGATGCGCCGCATTACAGGTGTTGACTGCCCGATTTGCGTAGACAATACCGAAAGCGTTGCAGGCTTTAATCCTGTTGCAATGCCATCTCAAACGGTGTTGCTTAGATTCGTAAAGGGAACACCCCTAACCGTGCAGGTTAAGAACAGGACACCTGCCGTACAGATTCAGGAACTGCGGAAAGCGAGCTGATAATCTTTGAAAAACTATGTCTATATTGATGTAGTTGATACAGCATTAGTCTGCGGTCTGGACATTAAGCCCGGAACTCTCGGAAACGAAGAGGTAGAGGCGAGATGCCCATACTGTAATGACTATAAATACCGTATGTACCTGAGCCATAAAAGAGATAACGCCGCCTTCTGGTGCCACAATTGCGGTACCGGAGGCAGCGCTGTCACCCTGTATGCTGATTTTAATCCCGAAGGCAAGCGCCTTACTCATTATGCGGCATACAAGGAGCTTTTAGCCCATCCTGATATTCGTTGTGATGAGGTGCCGATAGAGAATAAAAAATACTCTACTGGAAAAATAAGACCATTGCATGAGCGCAGTGAGATTTACCTTGAATTTCTAAAGCTTTTGGATCTTGAGGAAAGGCATTATACTAATCTTTTCAACAGAGGACTAAGCGATGAAATGATAAAGGGTAATATGTACCGAAGCATACCTACAGATTACTTTAAACAGCAAAAGGTACTAAATGAACTCACAAAACGCTATGACCTTTCGGGAATTCCCGGGTTTTATACCAAAAACAACAAATGGAAGATAGCAAACTGCAAGCATAGCGGTATCCTTATTCCCGTTGCCGATAAAGATAATATGATACAGGGCTTACAGATTCGTCTTGATGAGCCGCCGCCAAAGATAATCGAAATGCCTGACGGCAGTAAAGCCGAAAAGGCAGGAGACCGTTTCAGATGGTTTTCCACAGGCGGTAATTATTATGAAAACGGAACGGGAATATCCAGTTATATTCACATAGTAGGGGACCAGAGCTCCGACACTGTGTATATAACCGAGGGCCCGATGAAAGCAGATGTAGCAAGCTATCTTTCGGGAGGTAAACTCTTTATAGGGCTTACGGGCGTACAGAATGTACGGTATTTAGCCGATGTTGTATCAACCCTTAAACCTCGGCGAATAGTGGAATGTATAGATATGGACTGTAGAACTAACCCCCATGTGCAAAGAGCACAATCTAAAATACGGTCAATATGTGCGACGCTTTGTGAAGAATATAAGCTATTCACATGGCCTATTGAACAAAAAGGAATTGATGATTACCTCTTGTTTGAAAAGCTTAAGCGTGAGCATGGATTGGCAGCTTAAATTTGAAAACTGAAAGGACAAATAATATGAAGAATATGGAAAGCTTTATGGCTGTAAATGAGAATACCGATGGTATTATAGGTAAATTCTTCTATTACTCAACCTCTAAAATCCTGATTCGCAAGGATGAGTTTATAAATGTCGGTATGTCGTTCGGACTGCCGAAATTTAAACCCGCCAAGGAATCAAAATCCGGCGCTTACAGAAACGCCACTACGGCAATAAAAGACAGGGTAACTGTAAAGGATGCTACGGGCACCCACGTGTACCGTATTTATTGCCGAGATAACAAAAAGGAAACGGAAAATGCAGAGCGTATTTGCAGGGAGCTTGTAAAGGAAACACTTGAGTCCCGCACCAATGAATACAAGAAGCTTGCTAACATCATATTTGATAAGCAAACCGAAACGGTTTACTTTGAAAACGAGGTTTTTGACCCCGATGTTGATGTTACAGCTTACTGTGAAAAGGCGAGGGAGCTCTTTGAGCTTTACTGTGACTGCTACACCTCTGACCAGGTAGATGCGGTTATAACCGATATGCTTGACCGTATGCAAGCAAATGAAATAAGCATACACGGAAAGCTTTTCTTTATTCCAAACCCCAATCTGCCGTTGCTTAACGTGCTTGAGGATTATATTGAGGCGATAAGCCAGCATAACCTCAGTGACGGTCTTGTGATGAGCAACAGTATGTTTGTTGTTGATGACGAAAAGCAGAGAAAGAAGATGACCGAAGAGTTTTATGCGAACTATAAGCGGGATATTGAATTTTACCAGAAACGCATACAAAACTTTATTGAAAACGGTTGTGATTCAAAAACGGTTATTGACCGTTGGCTTAAAAAGGTCAGCGACCTGCAGAAGAAAAAGGCTTTATATGAGGATGTGCTAAAGCAACAGCTTGATGCACTGAACTCCGATTATGCTGTTCTTCAGATGCAGTCGCAGGAGCTTTTAGTAAGGAGCAATGGCGGACACGCACAAATGCAATTTGCAGCATAAATAAAAATTTTAAATAGCCGTAAAAACGGCATAAAACAAGGCACTCCAGCAGATTTTTTGGTCTGTTGGAGTGCTTTCTAATTTGTTTTTTTATAAATTGTATTAAAATTTAATAGAAAACCTCTAAGCGTTTTGCTATTGTAAGCTGAAACACTTAGAGGCTTTTCTATTTGGTTATGTACTCATAGAAAAAATATTAAAACATATTTCAAAATTGTACTGATTTACGGTATTTTAATGGCGATAACCCGACATTCATTTTAAAAAATTTTATAAAGTAATTATAATTTTTTATGCCCACCATTGTACTTATTTGGGTGATGGGATAATCGGTTGTGCTAAGTAATTTTTTGGCTTCGTCAATTCTTGCGGATGCAATATACTCTCCTATCGACATATGAAAACTGTGGTGTGAAGTTTCGTAGAGCTTGTTTTTTGAAATTCTTAATTCATCACAAAGGTGCTTAATTGAAAGTTCTTCATTTATGTGCGCACGGATATAACTATCAATTTTTGATGCTGTTGTGTTATAGCCTATCTCGATATACTCAGCAAGCCATAATGAACGTGTAGCTGTTTTTAAAATATTTGCCGCAGATATAATTTTATCTTCGTTATAAACCTCAAGCTCATTATAACTATTGAACAAACTATCGTATTGCAAATTTAATTCGCGGCTAAGAGTTTCTAAAAGCGGATTTAGTTTTGTTTTATCTGTATTGATAACCTGCCCAAACATCATATATCCTATGATTGTATCCTTGAATTTTATGGGTATTGCAGTATCTATAAGACCAGCATGACAATAATGGGTAGCTGGCTTACCTGTTTTTCCGCATTCAATACAAAGCTGTTTATCGCTTAAAAAACAGCGGCGGTTTCCTTCTGGAGAGGATTTAATAATTCGGCAAAAACTACGCATTTTTTTTGGTTGATAACTTAGTTGCGTGAATTGCGCATTCCAAATACTGATTGTAAGACCTGTAATAAGGTAAAAATCATATAAAAGGTCATCAAGTTTTTCGATATTAAAGTTTATAAGCACAATCTTCACCTCATTTGCATTATATCAAGCAGATTAACGATTTTCAATACAAATCTTCTTATATTTTGGGAAGAAAGTGCTATTTTTTAGAAAAGTAGATACTATTATAATTTATTCGTTACAATTATGATTAGAGTGTAAATCATTGATTTGGAGGTCACTATTATGAAAAAAACAACCTTCGCGCTTTATTTCGGTAACCGTGGTTTCTTCCCCGGCGAGCTTGTAGCTGCAGCCAGAGAAAAAATGGTTAAAGTTTGTGAAGAAAATGGCTACGGCTATTTAATCATGGACGAAAGCCTTACCCGTTACGGCGCAATTGAAACAATTGCTGAAGGCAAACTTTATGCAAAGTTCCTTGAAGAACACAAGGGCGAGTATGACGGTATTATTCTTTGCCTTCCCAACTTCGGAGATGAAAACGGCGCTTCTGTAGCATTTAAGGACGTAGACATTCCTATTCTCGTTCAGGCTTGTCCTGACCATATGGACCAAATGGACTTCGCTCACCGTAGCGATACAATGGCTGGTAAAATGGCTATCTGTAACGTATTGCGTCAGATGAAGATTAAGTACACACTTACAAAGAAATTCTGTGTTGATCCGTTGGATCCTTCTTTCAAAGAAGATTTACGTCTCTTCGCAGGTACTTGTCGTGTAGTAAGCGGTATGCGCAAGTTTAACGTTGGCGCAATCGGTGCACGTACTACTGCATTCAAGACTGTTCGTTGCGATGAAATCGCTTTCCAGAACAAGCGTGTTAATATTGAAACTATCGATATGACCGTTGTTTTTGATTTGATGGATAAGGCCGATTTCTTAAAGATTGATGCTAAGAAGAAGGATTTACTTGCTACTGCTGATTTCTCTGCTTGGGCAGATATTAAGCTTGAAAATTTGGCTCGTCTCGGAGTTGCGATTGACCAACTTATCGAAGACTATGATTTACAGGCTATTGCTATTCGTTGCTGGAACGAATTACAGCTTCGCTACGGTATCGCTCCCTGCGTACTCTTGGGCGAACTTAACGAACGCGGTATCGCTGCGGCTTGTGAACTTGACATCACAAATGCTGTTATGATGCGCGCTATGGGTCTCGCTGCAAACTGGCCAGTAGTTCTTCTCGACGTTAACAACAACTACGAAGATGATATGAACAAGGGTATCTTCTTCCACTGCGGACCTGCTCCTATTTCTATGATGGAAGGCAAGGGTACTATTGAACAGCACCTTATGTTCAAGAAGTCTTACGGCGACGGCAGCGGTGTTGGTATCAACGTTGGCGAACTCATTAAGGGTGACGTTACTGTTGGTAGCTTCAAGACCGAAGACGGCGACCTTTGCGCATTCGTAACCGAAGGAAAGTTTACAAACGACAAATTGCCTGATGTATTCTTCGGTATGGGCGTTGTATTTGAAAAAGAAAACGCTAACGAAATGTTCAACTATATGGCACGTAACGGCTATCGCCACCACGCTGCTATCACCAAGGGCAACTATGCTGAATCTGTAAGAGAAGCATTTGATAACTACCTTGGCTATAAGATTGATTTAATCTAATTACATATTTTTGAGGAGAATTAATATGTTAGTATCAATGACAGAACTTATGAAGGACGCTGAAGAAAAAGGCTATGCCGTTGGCGCATTTAACGCTGTAAGCTTTGAATCTTTAAGAGCTATTATCGCCGCTGCTGAAGAAACCGGTAAGGGTGTTATTCTTAACCATGCTGAAGTTCACTTCCCCATTATGCCTTTAGAAGTTATCGCTCCCGTTATGGTTGATATGGCTAAAAAGGCTTCTGTTCCGGTATGTGTTCACCTTGACCACGGTCAATCACTCGAAAGCTGTATGAAGGCTATTCAATTAGGCTTTTCTTCAGTTATGCTTGATGTTTCAGGCGAAGATTATGAAGAAAACGTTGCTCAAACTGCTCTTATGTGCCGCTTGGCTCACAGCGTTGGTGTTACTGTTGAAGCTGAGCTCGGCCACATCTTCCAATCCGACATTGGCGTTGGCGAAGGTGCAGAACAAGAAACCCTCGATTCTTTTGAAAGCACTGAAGACGTTTACACAGACCCCGATTTAGCAAAAGACTTCGTTGAACGCACAGGCGTTGACGCTTTGGCTATCGCTTTCGGTACTGCTCACGGTGTATATCAAGTTAAGCCTAAGCTTGACCTTAACCGTATTTCTATGATTAAAGAAAAAATCAACGTTCCCTTCGTAATGCATGGTGGTTCAGGTCTTACTAAAGAAGAATTCCAGACCGCTATTCGTAACGGTATCCGTAAAATTAACTACTACACCTATATGGCACTTGCAGGCGGTAAAGCTATTAGAGAATTTATCGAAAGCAAGCCCGAAGGCGCTAACGTATTCTATCACGACATTCCCAGTGTTGCTATGGAAGCAATGAAGGAAGACGTGAAAGAAGCAATCCGTATCTTCAGTTTAGAGGTGTAATACTGTGGAAAATAAGAAAACAGGTATTGCAGTTGCAGGCTCACTTATTGCCGACATATTTTACGAAATCGATACCTACCCCGACCAAGGCTTTTTAGTATCTGTAAGGGATACAAGCCTAAACATTGGCGGTTCGGGTAATATGATTCTTGGCCTTGCAAAGTTTGACGAAAACTTAAAGGTTAAGGTTTGTGCCATTATCGGCTCTGACAAGGGCGGCAAGCATTTAGAAAAGGTGTTGGCAAACTTCCCCAATATTGATACCACCAATATCACTGTGGAAGAAAACAGCTCTATAACACACGTTATGAACGCTGCCGACACTAAACAACGCACCTTCTTTTTCGTTCCCGAAGCGAGTGATAAATTCGGTATGGATTACATTAACTGGGATACAGTTGATGCTAAAATCTTCCAACTTGAATATTTGCTTTTAATGAAGAAGGTTGACTCGCCCGACGAAGAATACGGCACCCACGGCGCTCGTATCTTGGCTGAAGCTAAAAAACGCGGTATGATTACTTCTATCGACGTTGTGTCAGAACAAAGCGACCGCGCAAAGAACGTTGTTAAAGCTGCACTTAAATACACCGATATTTGCTGTATTAATGAATTCGAAGCCGAAGCAGTAACAGGCATCACTATGACTAAGGGCGGGGGACTCATCCCCGAAAAAGTTTTTGAGGCTATTGAGAAAATCCGCAAGTTTGGTGTTTCTAAGTGGATAGTTATCCACGCTCCTAAATGCAGTTTCGGCCTTGACTGTGTAACAGGTGAAAAAATTGCCGTTCCAAGTTTAAATTTACCGAAGGATTTTATTAAAGGTTCCACGGGTGCAGGTGATGCTTATTGCAG
>JAZQHX010000319.1:0-19562 GCA_045540835.1 Acutalibacteraceae bacterium
TCCTTAATTTACATTTTAGTATTATATAAATATTATACTTACTTATAATATCAAATGCAAGAATTAAAAATATAATTTGAATATACTGATAAATCAGGGAAAGATATTAAGCAGATAAGTATTATTGGCAACACAGCCGAAATGAAGTATTGACATATTAAAAGAGGCTATGATATATTAAATTAAATACTGTTTAGGGTGATAAGAGTCGAACTTGTTACGGTTTCGCTCGCCACCTGTTATTTCCTTTCTTGCGCTTATTTTTGTAAGGCGTTAGCCTTACTGCAAATTTCACGCTTCGCCTTTCAAAAAAAGGTGGCAGAGAGAAACTCTATGACCTGCCAAACAAATAATTTTTTGGAGAGGTGAAGCCGAAGAACGCAGTAATACTGGCGTATTACAAGAGATGAGGCAAGAAAAAACAAAAAAATATTATTTGTCAGGCGTGACAGGTTCAACTCTTGTCACCCTACGGAGGAATTCTTGTGGATACAATAAAGGTTTATAATACACGGGTTAAAATGATAGCTCACCGAGGGCTTTCGGGGCTTGAAAAGGAAAATACCAATTCGGCTTTTGTAGCGGCAGGCAACCGAAGCTTTTTCGGAATAGAAACCGACATTCACAGAACCAAAGACGGACAGTATGTTATACTTCATGACGAAACACCCAAAAGAGTGTCTGACGGTAAATATGATATTAACGTTGAAGAAAATGATTATTCGGCTGTGAAGGATATTGTACTTCCCGATATTGACGGAAGCTTTAACCGACAGGATTTAAGACTTCCCTTGCTTATAGATTATTTGAGAATTTGCAAAAAGTACGGCAAAAAAGCGGTTTTAGAGTTCAAAAACCCTTTCCTTCAAGAGCATATTATTGAGGTTATAAATATAATCAAAAAGGAAAAATATCTTGATGAGATGATATTCATTTCCTTTAATTTTGAAAATTGCAAGAAACTAAGACAGCTTTTGCCAAAGAGTGATATTCAATGGCTTTTAGCAGAAGAAATCACCGATAAAATTATCGGGATTTTAGGCGAATACCGATTGAATCTTGACTGTGCTTATCAGGCGGTGACACCTAAGGTTGTCGAAAAGGTTCACGCCTTGGGTCTTACCGTTAACTGCTGGACCTGCAATACAAAAGCAGTTGCAGATAAAATGATAGAGTACGGTGTGGATTATATTACAACAAATATATTGGAATGATGTTTTAAACAAAAGTTAAAGCACTCCAAAATAAGAGTGCTTCAGTCTGTCGAAAAAGCCCAGCAAAAACTGGACTTTTTCGACAGACTGAAATGACCGTAGCTAAAAGCTACGGTCATTTTTGGTAAATTATTTCAAATAATAATTGTCCTGAATATATTTTATAAGTTCTTCACGTCTGTCTTTAGAAAGATTGCGGATTATAGATATAATATTTTCTTCACGTCTTGTAAGTATAACGGGAGGAGTAGGGGTAACGGGCGGCTGGATTGGGGTTTGAACCATAGTAATACCTGCTGTGTCCATACCAGATTGTCCCGATACGGGGGTGGGTTCGGGCTTTGCGTCGTCCTCTATTCCCAAAAGAAGATAATTTACGCTTACATTAAATATTTTTGCTATTTCTACAAGTCTTTCACCGCTTATATTGCCTTTGCGCTCCATTTGTGAATAGGTACTGCACTTCATTCCTAATTTTTCTGCAGCGTCCTGCTGGTTAAACCCTGCAAGCTTACGGCTGCTTGCAACACGCTGGTTGATGGTTTCCTTCATAATTAAATCTCCTTTAAAATGTTCTTGACTTAATGGGATAAAATTGGTATAATTCATTAGTGGTTAATGCTGGAGTGGCTCAGTTGGTAGAGCAGCTGATTCGTAATCAGCAGGTCGTGGGTTCGAGTCCCATCTTCAGCTCCAACGAGAATCCTTCGGTATATTTATCGAGGGATTTTTGATTTTATGGATATAATTTGTCTTTTTATGTCTAAAAATGTCAAATTTCCACGTAAATTATTATATTATATCATATTTGAAATGTCAAGACTAATTTTACATTGCATCAAAAGGGGTGGCAGGATGCATCCGGTAATACCTCAAATTTTAGGATTGCTTGCGGCTCGTCGGTAAGGGATATTCTTACAATGGTTTCAATAATTACAGCGATGATAAAATTCAAAGATTTCAAAAGGGGAAAAAACGATGTTTGATTTTCATTTGCACAGCCGTGTGTCCTTTGATTCGGACTGCAATCCGCAGGAAATAGTCACAGCGGCCGAAAAAAACGGTTTAAAGGAAATATGCTTTACCGACCACTATGATTTTAACGATGACCCGATTAAAAAACACGATTTATTCAAGATTGAAGATTATAAAGCGGCATACAATTCTTTGAAATCCGATAGTGTGATTATCCGCAAAGGTGTGGAGTTCGGTCTTACCGACTGGAATACTCGTCAGCTTAAGGAATTGCTATCGGGATATGATTTTGATTTTTGTATAGGCTCGGTGCATTATGCGGGTGGTTATGACCCGTATTATAAAGAATTCTGGGAACATAACGGCTGGGAAGAGGGCTTTTATACATATCTTTTGCAGACCCTTAAGTGTGTCAAAGCGCATACGGACTTTGATGTTTTAGGTCATATAAATTATGTCTGCAAATCGGAGCATAATCCAACCAAAAAGCCGCTTAATTACGGCGATTACAGCGATATATGTGACGAGATTATGAAGTCCCTTATTGAAAAAGGCAAGGGAATGGAAATTAACACAAGCGGTGTGGACCGTGTGGGTGAATTTCTGCCCGATATTACGTATTTAAGGCGTTTTAAGGAGCTCGGCGGAGAGATTGTAACTGTAGGAAGTGATTCGCACAACGGCGAACGTGTAGGGCAGTATATAGGCGGTGCCTTAGAAATTGCAAAAGAGGTTTTCGGATATGTCTGCACCTTTGAGAAACGCAAAGTAAAATTTCATAAGCTTTAGATAAAAATGCGAAATATAGGATAATTCGGTTGTTTAATGACTAACTAATATGATGCGTATATTTAAAAGCATCGGTAGGGGAAATGAAATTCCTTTACCGATGCTTTTTAAACGTGCAATAAATCTATTGAATTTTGTGGCGGCTGTTATTATTTTCTGAAAAAAATTCCCTGTATTCTTTAGGCGAATAGCCGGTCAGTTTTTTAAAATATCGGCTGAAATGGAAAGGGTCGTTAAAGCCTACAACCTGAGCAATCTGATTGATACTCAGTTCGGTTGAAGTTATCAGTTGCTTTGCGTGAATTATTCGCAGGTTAAGTTTATAGTTAAGAGGGGATTTGCCGGTTACCTGCTTAAAACGTCTTAAAAAATGTGGGAGACTTAAACCGCATTTATAGGCATAATCCTGGTTAGAGGTATTGTCTGAGAAATTTATTTTGATTTCGTCTATAATTTCGTCTATTTTAGAAAAGTTGTTGGAGCTAAGATAATTGAACTGAGCTAATTTTGCAAGCAGAGTGCAAAGCTCACCGCTTATTATGTCTTGTGAAAATCGGTGAGAAGCATTGATTTCGTTCATAATCATTTTTATGGTGTGCGGAACCGATATGGTTGTATCTGTAAGGTGCAATATTTTTATGTCATTTATGCGAAACTTTTTCATCAGGTTCTCGACTTCGGTTCCGTCAAAATGAATCCAGTAAGCAAGTACTTCATGATCGGTAGTATAGATATATTTTTGTGCTTCATACGGTCTATAGAGTATAATATCATCTTTTTGTGCGGTATATTCTTGGTTACCTATTGTATAAGTAATAGGTGCCTTACAGCTTTTTATATAAATCAGTTGATAGCTTGGAGTTCCGCTCGGACGATAAGAAATTGCTTTTGATTGTACCGTCATATATCCTGCACCAATCACTTCGATAGGAACATCTGTAACGGGGGTGAATAACCCTCTTTTTTTATTGTATGCAGCGCAATACATAAACTTATCTCCTTTGTATAATTGTATTATACGATTAGAATATATGATTTTTTTTATAATGTCAAGATGAAAAAGATAGTTTTTTCTATCAATATGTAGTTATTTAATATTTTTTCTTTCGGAATTTTTCGCAAGAAATAGTATAAATTATTGTTATGCTTAACAAAAACAGTACTTAAATGGTAAATTATATATGTTTATTATTGCATATTATAGCAGATATTATGGAAAATTTCGTTCAATTGAATCGAAAAGGCCAAATGATACTTTTGTTCATATAAATAATTGTTTTTATACATTTACAATATGAGCTTATTATAATAAAATGAAATTGTGGATAATAGACGAAAAAATAAAAACTGATAAGGAGCTGAGTTCTACGATAAAAAATAAATTGATTTCACTCGCTTTAGTGACAGTTTTAACAGTTGTAATGTTGTTTAGTGTATCCGTAGTGGCTTCTAATACTTATCCGTATAAAGAAAACTTTTTGTTCGCAAGTGATTTGGAGACAAGTAACTTCTGGTCAAGTGGGCGAACAGCGAGCAGTACCGCTTTTAGTGGGGAATATGTTGTCAAAGGTAACAGCAACAGTGCTTATATTTACTCTACGGGTATTCCGCTTGAAAAAAATGTAACATACACCTTTAATTTCTGGTACCGCAATCCTACACAGGATACGGGTGATAAAGTAGCGGTTTGTTATAAGCGAAGCAGTAAATATATGGTTATAAAAAGCGTTGCTCTGGAAGCAACGACAGAATGGACACATTGTTCGTTTGAATTTAAGCATTCGGTTTATTCGGATTTTTATTTCGGAGTTCAAGGCAGCGATGTTGAAATAGATTCGGTTTCAATTCCCTTAACATACAAGACCTGCGGAAATCTCATTGAAAACGGTTCATTTGAAGCTGGAAAACTTGGTTGGAATACTTTGGACGGAAACCTTCCTGAATTCAGTGGTGACTCGGCTGACGGTATGGCGGCACTTAAAATATCCAAAGGAAAAAATGGAGTATATGCCGATTTTGAGACAACGAAGTATGCCGATTATACTCTTACATTAAAATATAAGGGTAGTGCTACGAATGCGTGTTTTGGAATAACACGTGTTAATACACCTGTTACGGAAGAATGGATTTTAGGCGAAAAGGTTACAATGCCATATACAGACGAATGGAAAACGGTAAGTATGAGTTTTAACTCTGCCGGACGGGATAAGCACCGTTTTGTGGTATGGTCTGACAGTAATAGTGACATACTTATTGATTCGGTAAGTGTAGGATTTAATGAAGAAAAGAATTTAATATCAAACGGTGGCTTTGAAAATGGTGACGAAGGGTGGAAATATACTTCGGGTCCAACCGTTTCCGATTTGGCCAACCAAGGAAATAAAGCATTAAAACAATCGTCTACAATATACAGTAAATTCTGGCAAGCGGTTGATGTTCAACCAAATACGGATTATATAATTTCATTTTGTTATAAAGGCAGTACGTGGCTTAAATGGGCTATAAGCGATGCGGATTTGGACGGTGACAGTTCCTATTCACCCGAAGTTGACGGTGGGAATGGATATATTATCGGTCAGTCGGTAGCATCGCAGGCGGCGGAAAATTGGCAGAACGTAACCTCATATTTTAATAGCGGGGATTACAGCAAAATTGCATTTGCGGTGCAGTCGGCATCATCGGCGGCAGAGTTGATTTTTGACGATATTGTGATATTGCCTGTAACCAAAGCGGAAAAGGCAAACGGTTATTTTGATTCATACGGCAAAAGAACGCCATATAATGATTCTCTTTACATAACCGATAGTGCTGACAATCTTTTTAATGATTACAGCTTTGAAAACCCCGATAATGCTGATTGGAACAACATAGAGTTTGTAAATTCCTCAGGTGAGATTGTAGGCAATGCCACAGCATATACGGGCAATAATTGTTATAAATTTTCGGCAGGGGATAGCGGAAGTGATAACGCTTTCAGTCTTAAAGTAACGCCACACACCTATTATTGGCTTACGCTGAAGATAAAAACTCCCGAGTATAGTCCTCAAAATTCGTGTAAGCTGTCCTTTGGTATAGCGGATATAGATACAGGTGAATTTTTATTGGGTAAATCTCCGCAAGAGGAGGATTATAGGGCGTTTACAGTAAACACACAGCTTACACCCGTTGCAGCAGATGACGAATGGCATATGATTTGCGCTAAGTTTTATATAGAAGATGAAACCGAAGTGCTCTTTAAAATCAAAGGAACAAATATCATTTCATATTTTGACGATATTTACTTCTTTAAGGATGAAGATAAAATCTCCTATAAATCGGGCGTTGATACTCTTGCCGATATGACGGTTAAGGAAAGCAATCCCGAAAAGCTTTATCCGAAGCCATTGGCTAATTTATTCGGGAATTATGATTTTAGTAACGGCGAAGAATACTGGGACAGCCAAGCCGATAAAAATGCATTATACGGTACAAGGCTTAGTATCAAGGATAGCGGTTCTTTGGATTTTGGTAAGTGTATGTCATATCAAAATACCGGTAAATATCCTAACCGTATTTATTATATTAAATGGGTAAAGGTAGAGCCGGATACCGATTATACATTTGCTTTAGATTACAGAATAAATACTGTAGGCGGCGGCAATCTCACATTGCTTAGCGGTTATGCGCTAAAAGGTGAAACACAGCCTACTCAGGTGCTTCCCACAAGAATTAAGAAGTTTGAATTCTCGCAAGAAGATTATAATTCGGGGGATTGGCAAGAAGCGGCTGTCACCTTTAATACCAAAGACAAAAACTATGTAGGCTTTGCGGTTTATGACGGCGGAGGTGCGGCAGATGCTGACAATATAAGGCTTTTCCGCACAATTGACGTTGCAGAAAAAGAGATAGTAAGTAAACCCGATAACGCACCTGAAGCCAAGGTTATATCATTCGACAGAATTATAATAAGCGAGGTTACAAATGCGGTTTACGGAATTAAATCTGCTGACGGTAACTTTGTCTGGAGTGATGATAATGAGTTTTCGGGCTTGTTACCCGATACGGAGTATGCGTTTGCAGTAAAGTATCCCGAAACAGATGTTAACTATGAAAGCGAACTTTCCGATATAGCGGTATTTAAAACCTATAAAAAGGGTGATATAAATACCGATAACAAGGTTAATTTACGTGATTTGGTGGCTTTGAAGAAAAGAATCGTAAATCTCGACCTTAAGGAATACATATACGACCTAAGCTCTGACGGTGAAGTAAAATCGGACGACATAGTAATACTTAGAAAAATTTTGCTGAATTTAATTTAGCAGTATATAAAAAATAATTGGAGGAATATTTAATGAAAACTATTGGAAAACAGCTCAGATCTTTAATTGCTATTCTTTTGTGTTTAGCAATGGTTTTTGCCTTGACTGCTTGCGGAGAGAAAGCAGAAGAAACTTCGGAACCCGAAATTATGTACGGTAACGAAACAGATGACGGATTTGGTGAAGGTGATACAGAGGGTGATGTTATTACCTCTACAACCACAACCACTTCTTCGGGCGGTAGTGCCAACACCCAGAATTACGACGACGGACTTGTTAATAAGAACAAGATTGATGAGGATTCAAAAACCGACTTCCTTGCTAATATTCCCAAAAAGTATTCCGGAACAGAGGTTTCTATCCTTATTTGGTGGCCTGCATTTGATTATGAGGTAAAGAAAATGGAACGCTTTACCAAAGCTACCGGTATTAAGGTAAAGTTTGTTTATGCTGACAGCGCATCATATATGCAGAAGCTTTCCTCTTTAAAGCTTCAGAAAAATTCGCCTGATATTGCTTGTATTACAACAAACCAGTATCCTAACGCAATTATTCAGGACTATTTCCAGCCTATTGAAAACAGCAAGCTTAGTATGAATAAAAATACCTTTGATTTGGATTCAATGAACAAGTTAAAGTGGAACGGTAAGCAGTACGGTGCAATAATAAAGGGAAATTCACACATCAACTTTGGTATTATGCTTTATAATGCTGACCTGTTCAAAAAACACGGCGTTACCGACCCGCACACCCTTTGGGAACAGGGAAAATGGAATTGGGATACACTTATAAGCACTTCTCAGCAAATTCAGAAGAAGTCGGGTATTACTGCGCTTTCTACCGAATATCACGGTTACCGTTTATCACAAAGTTCGGGTGAGGATGCAGTTGTATTCAAAAACGGTAAGCTTGTGAATAATACAGGTAGTGAGAATTATCGTGAAGCATACAAGCTTATTTATAACCTCGGCAGCAAGGGACAGTATAAGGTAATGGATATGGGTCTTAACCGTGACGGCTTTATGAACGGTAAATGTGCTATGTTCTTAGATGATTCCTGGGCTTTGCAGAGCGGTGAAAGATATGAGGATTTACCTTTTACATTGGGCTTTGCCCCCATTCCTTGCAAAAAGGGTGTAAATGCAGTTCCTTCTGACTTCCAGCTCTGGGGCTTCCCCGTAGGCGCTAAGAATACCGAGGCTGCAGCTTATGCGCTCGAATACTGGATGTCTCCTCAGTTTGACGAAAAAGGTCACACAACCTGGGTTAATGATTCTGCCGCAGCTATGCTTGACCATCTTTGGGAGCAGCCTAAGGTATTTAAGCTCAGCACAGGTGCTATTGAGTACGGCGGCGACTATGAATGGTGGGACTATAACCAGCAGTGCGCACTTAACGGTAACGATATAAACGCTACTATGGACAGATGGTCGAATGTTATTACCGAAAATCTCAGAAAGATTTATTTGGACTAATTCATTATTCGTGTTTGCTTAACTGCTTTAAGGGGAGTAAATGGTCTGTTTAATATTAAGTTCTGACTATTTGTTCCCCTTAGTTGGAGGATATTTATGAAACTTTCAAGAAAGATATTTATTTCTGCGGCGGCAGGCTTTATGGCGGCGGCTTTAGCGGCAAATACAATGTTTTCTCCTGATATTGCTAATAAAACTGACAGTAAAAAGGACAATGAACCGATTATTGGGAATATGACACAGTATGTATCACAAAGCTATAATGCCGGCGGTACTAATACTGTTGCTCACGGCATAACCGTAAAGGCTGACGGTACATTTGACTTTACGGTTGACGGTGTTAAATATAAAAATGAGTACGAGCGTTTACTCGCAGAGGACGGCTTTATTTATGGTATCGACTATAACAGATTCGGTACCTATGCTCAGTATGCCCAAGGTCTGGGCTTTAATGAGATTACGGGTAAAAAATCCGTTTATAAGCCCGAGTATGTAGAGCGTTCGCTTTATAACCTTAAGGCGTTAGGCTTTACCGCAATAAATTCATGGGTTTTAGGCGGTGGTTCTGGCTATACATACGATGAAAATGGTCTGGTAACCGGTCTTGGTGATAAATTTGTAGAAGAACTTACCAGTCTTTTGGAATCCTGCAGAAAAACGGGTATGGATATTGTTCCTACAATTCTGGTTCATGGCTGGGGCTCGCTTTTTAACTATGAATATAACGGACTTTCTCCTTATGAAATAAGACTGAAATACAGCCGTTATTATTATGATGAGGCGGCAAGAGAAGCATATATAAACAACGGCGTGAGTAAGGTTTGTGAAATTTTAAGTAAGTATCAGGACGTAATCCCGATTGTGAATCTTACCGTTGAAAACGGAACCCTTACAAATGATGTTGAAAACGGTATGATTTATGCCGAGGATGGTGTTACCTGGAAGGATTTTGCAACACTTGTAAATGCTTTGCATGAGACCTCCAAAAAGTATATGCCCGATATACCAACGAGTGTAGAAGATGTGGGTTGGGATATTAACGGCTTTAAGTACAACGACCTTAAGGTGGATATTATAGGTCATAACTATTACAGCGTTAAGGGAACACCTACTATTGAAAATCGTTTCCAGCAAAGACCTTCTTATCTTGGAGAAATGAATGTCGGTGAATCGACAAATGTTAACCAGTATTCGGACGAAGTGCTTAATAAGGCACGTGTAGGTCATTACAGAAATGCGGTTGAGGCAGGCTATGTGGGCGGATTTTTCTTCTGCGTTCACAGTATGGCACCCGGCAGAAACAGTAACCTTTTTGCCGAGCACCGTTTAGATGATTATTCACTGTTGCAGAATTATGCAATGGATATTTCTTATACAATAAGTGACCTTAAAAATGAATACAAGGGTATAACACCTAAAATGGATAAGCCCGTTATGCTATATAATTTCGATTCTGATACCAACTATTGGGTAGGCGGTCGAGGAGTTGACTATTTCATTCTTGAGCGCAGTGATAACGGCGGCAAATGGAAGGTTATAGCGAATAAGATTGACTCTATGGATAACGCAATGGACAACGGTCTTATAAAATGGGTTGATAATAAACGTGTTACAGGAGTTAAATACCGTTACCGTGTGACCGCAGTTGATTACAGCGGAAATAAAATGACATCTGAACCTACGAATGAAAATGAGGTTTATGTGCCGGTTGAAATGTTTGTAGATGCAAACGGAAATTATAACGGCGGATTTGAAGACGGCGGATATAAGCTTACTTATGATGAAGCTAACGCACTCGAAAACAGTAACGGTTGGTATGTTCATGTTGATAATAAGGGCAATCCCAATAATTGCGGTGAATTTACTACCGAGGAAGCCCACAGCGGTAAATATTCCTTTAAGGTTGACTATGAAAACGGCATAGGTACGCCCGGTCAGTACACTTCATTTATGGTTTACAACCTTAAATTGGAGCCTTCAAGAACATATCATTTTGGTATGTGGTATAAAACCAAGCGTGGTTCAACCTCTATTACGGTACGTCCTGCAGACAGCAACGAAAATCTGGCTTACACAGGACTTAACAATACAGAGGAAGAGGATCTTGAATGGCACTATACAGAGGTTGACTTTACTGCTCCTGATGATGGACTGGTAAGGATAGTTATAATGAACACCTCCAAAACCGTTAATGATACTAAATTCTATATAGATGATATGACTATTACCGAATTCAGATAACAGAAAAGGAGTAGATTATGACCAAAATATTTAAAAACAATATTTTAATCCGTACCTTATCTGTTTTCTTGATTGCAGTAATATTATTAACCTTGATTCCGCTCTTTACGGGAATATCCTCTTCGGGAGCGGATATAGAGCAAGGTCACATTAAAGGCGGTAGTTTTGAAACAGATGCTTTCTGGTCGGACGGAAGAACTAAGTCCGATACGGCTTTTGACGGCGAGTATATCGTAAAAGGCAGTAGCGACAGTGCTTATATTTATTCAAAGAGCATTTCGCTCCAGAAAAATGTAACCTATACTTTTAATTTTTGGTATCGCAACCCAAAGGCTGACTCAAGTGATAAGATTGCTGTTTTTTACAAAAGAAACAGCAAATATATGACGATTAAAAGCTTGGTATTGGAGCAGACAGATGACTGGAAATTCTGCTCTTTGCAGTTCAAGCATTCGGCTTATTCGGATTTTTATTTCGGAGTTCAGGGTACGGATGTTGAAATAGATGCGGCATCTATTCCGGTTGCCCTTGCTAAAAGCTCTAAAAATATTATTAAAGGCGGTTCTTTTGAAGAGGCTGAAAAAACCTGGGGAGCTTTAGGCAATAATGAGATTACTCTTCAGGGTAACGGTGCTGACGGGTTTGTTGCGGCTAAATTACCGAGCGGCAAAAACGAGGGTATATACTTTGATTTCAAAACCGATAGGGAAGTATATTATACAGCTACCTTTAAGTATAAAGGTGGCGGTGCTGATGCTTCTTGGGGTATAGCACGTGTCCGTGATGAAATCAGCGAAAACGATATTATAGGCAAGAAATACACACTCGAAACTGCAAGCGAATGGAAAACCGCAACAGCGACCTTTTCTTCAATGCTAAGAGACGAATGCCGTTTGGTTATCTGGTCGGGGCAGAGCGGGGAGCTTATAATCGATGACGTTTGTATAAGCCTTGATGACAGCGATAATCTTATTAAAAACGGCGGATTTGAGGACGGCTTTGCCAATTGGAAAAAGACCTCAAACGGCTCTTACAGTATAGTTACATCTCCCGTAAACAGTGGAGAAAAGGCACTCAAACAGCCCACAAATTCTAATAACAGCAAGGTATGGCAGGCGGTTGACGTTGAGCCTGATACACGCTATCAGATTTCCTTTGCTTATGCATTTTTAAATACTTCTCAGAATTCAAGCTGGCTTAAATGGTCTGTTTGTGATGCAAGTAATGATTCAGTATCGGGTTATGCTCCTGCTACCGACTCCACAGTAGAAGGATATATCACGGGTGAATCACGGAAAATAGAGGGGGCTGACTGGAGTAATCTTGTCATTACCGTAGACAGCTCAGACTGTACACGCCTTGCTATTGCATTCCAGACAGCAAGCAGTAACCTTGTCTATTTTGATGATGTTGTCATAAAAAAGGTAAACGTTCCCGCTTCAATTGAATCGGTGCTTAAAAATCCCGGATTTGAATCGGGTACGGCATTTTGGGAGCAATCTACGGCAACCTCGGTATTTTTCAAAGGTGATGTTGCAAATTCGGGTGCAGGCTCGCTTAAAATGTCGGAGCATACATATTACCCGAAGATTTCCCAGACATTCAAAGTAGAAAAGGGCGAAAAGTATATTGCCATTTTCTCCTCTTACGGAAAAATGGGCTCTTCAATGTGGGCTGTTACAAAGGCGTTCGATAAAGACGGTAACCCCATAGTCAGCGTTGAAGCTAACAAGAAGGATGAAAATACGGGTGCTGTAAAGCCGTCAGAAGATTATATAACCGGCGGTACAATAGGCGCTTCGGACAATTGGAAAACTGTAATCAGTAACATATTTGTCCCCGAAAAGGACGATACCTACCGTATTACATTCCAGGCACACGGCTGTACAAAGGATGCGGCATTTATAGACGATGTTATTATTTTCAAGATAGATGATGACGGCTCTAAGCTTATAAATGGCGATTTCAGTATGGGCGAAATTGCCTGGGCGTTTGATTCGGAGTATTTTGAATTTACAAGCGAAAACTATGGTGCCGATGGTTACGGTATGAATGCTACGGCGGGCAACCATAAAACCCTGAGTCAGAGCTTTAAAACAGATAAGAATACTAATTATGAGATTTCCTTTTATTATAAAGGTAAGTTCAGTAGCGAAACATCAGCATATTGCGTTTCAAAGGATGCGTCTTTTGAATTTGAATCGGTTGTGAATAAGGGAACACTTAAAGACGCTGATGATTGGACAAAGCATTCATTTACCGTAAACAGCGGCAAAAACAGTTTGCTTTATCTGGTTTTCCAGACCATGACCGATTCACAATATTATATTGATGATATAAAAATTATGAAAACCGACAAACAGGGTACTGTGTCCGACGGTGCTGTAAGACCTTACTTTGTTGATCATCATAACAGTACACCCTACAATAATTATCCTTATATCACAAAAGATAAAAACAATCTTTTCTCGGACAGCGGCTTTGAAAATGGGAAAAACCTTAGCGGAAAGGGAACGCAGGTGTTATCCGATGCGACTGCTTATAAGGGAGAAAGTTATCTTCATTTTGAAGCAGGGGAAAAGGAAAAAGTAGCATATATAACACTTCCCGTTAAGAAAAATACAACCTATTATGCTACCTTGTTTGTAAGATACCCTGAAACGGACGGAAGCAAAATAGGTAACAGTCATATTTCGTTCGGTTTTGCCGACCCTGATACCGATGACTTTATCCTGACTTCAAGTCCCGATTCGGAATTCGGACGTATGTATACTAAAACAACTCAGGCAGTCCCCGTTGCGGCTGATAATGAATGGCATATTATAAGTTTTAGTATTAAATCCAATGATGCTAAGTCACTTAAATTCCTTATCCGTGGTATGAATGATACTATCGACATTGACGAGCTTTATATTTTTAAAGAGGCAGATGCGATTAAGTACGTTTCGGACTTTGAAAAGATAAGTGATATTAAAATTACCGATAAAAATCCCGCATTGCTGGGTGTTAAATCACGAAAAGATAATCTTATTGACGACTTTAATTTTGAAAACGGTTTTGATTTCTGGACCGTTACAGACAGTACTCTTTTAGGTACAAAGAATAATAAGGGCGACCTTAATAAGATTAACAGCAACCACAGTATTCAGAAAAATGCTCTGCTTTACAGCAGTACAAAGCGTTACCCGAACCGAATTTACTATATCCGTTGGATAGATGTAGAACCGAATACCGAGTATACATTCTCAGCAAAATGCGCTATAACCGAAATCGGCAGCGGTGCAGTTGGTATTATCAGCGGATACAGAAGTGATAATTATTCCGCAGTTACAGAAAATATGAAATTGCCGACGGTTATCAAGAAATTCAGCTTCGACGAAAAGAACTTTATTGAAAACTGTGACTGGCAGAACTTTGGTGTTTCATTCAATACAAAAGAACGCAACCGTGTGGGAATTATGGTTTATGACGGCGGCGGTACGGCTTATTTTGACGATTTCCGTCTTTTTAAAACAAAGAATGCCACAAAGCTTTCTAAGCCCCAAGATAATTTCCCCAAAACCCTTGTTTCTACAAAGAAAGCTTACAAGCTTTCGGGCGGTGTTCTCACGGGAGTAGAAAAAGATACTTCCATTAAAACCTTACTTAAGAGCTTTAAAAATTCAAAGTATATAAGGGTATACGATGAAAATGGCGATGAAATAACCGATTACAGTAAAAATATCGGTACTGCAATGCAGTTAAGACTTATGGACGGACCTGTAATTAAAGACAGGGCAGATGTTATCATTTACGGTGATGTGAATGGTGACGGAAGCGTAAATAAAAAGGATTCTACCGCAATACTTAAGCATCTGTCAAAGAATGAAATGCTGGAAAATCACTACCTTACAGCGGCAGATGTTGACAAGGACGGTATAGTTACTGTTTATGACAGCAGACTTTCTAAGGCGGCGGCAAAAACGGGTAAAGCATCCTTTAAGCTTTATGGTCCTAAAAGCTTTACTGTTGGTGACGAAATAAAGGTAACACTTATTTGTAATACCGACGATATAACTGCTTTCAGCGGTAAAATCACCTTAACACAGGGTCTTATTTTCCTTTCGGCTTCGGCTAATAACAAGGACAGTGAATTCTATTTCACCGAGCAAGGTAAGGATATAGTATTTGCTTACTCGGGCAAAAATTCAAAAAAAGGTGATACAGTAATAACCTTTGATTTGCAGGTTGGAAGTATCAAAAAATACAGCGAAGCAGAAGTGACACTTTCGGATATGTTTGCGACTACGGGTAAGGATTTACTTTCGGTTGATTCTTACAAGTGGACAAATGCGCCTGTTGTAAACGAAGAAAACACAGAGTCGATTATTATTACAGAGCAAACTACCGAAACACGTCTGAGCACAAGACTCTCTATGCTTAAGCTTGAGGAAACCGAAATACTTCCCGAATTTGACCCTGAAATAAAAGAATATACCGCAACTGTACCTTACAAAATTGATAAGGTAACGGTAACAGCAGTTGCAGAATATGAAAAAGCTGTTGTAACGGTGGGGGATACTAACCTTGAGTATGTAGGTAACAACATAGTAAAGGTATTGGTAGAAACCGAAAACGGCGGTAGAAGAACCTATAAAATTACTGTCAGACGTGAAGCACCGCAAAAGCGTACTTTAGCTGACAACGGATTCCCATTATGGGCAATTATACTGATTGTTGCAGGCGGTGTAGTACTGCTTGCAGGAGCGGTTACAGTAACCGTAATTCTTATTAAGCGCAAGAAAAAGGCTTAATGATATTTAATTTTCTGATGTTAAGAATGTCACAGCACATTCTTAACATCGGAACGAATTAGGAGGCAATATATGTTTAAAAAAATTGTTTCGGTAGCAATGGCTTTGTTATGTATATTATCGGTTTTTACGGTGTCCGCCAAAGAGCTTCCCGAAAAAGAAACAAAGTCTCCGACGATTGAGATAAATAGTGAATCAAACGGATATCTGACTTATATCGAAGCTAATAAATCATTCGCAAATGCAAAAAAAGCCATTGAAATGAATACAAACGGTGGCTTTAAAACAAAGGGTAAAGGCACAGCAGTTTTACCTGAGGGTGTGGCGCTTACCGAAATAGGAGATAGTATCGGTTGGAAAATTACCGTGCCCGAAAACTCCGTTTATATGCCTGTGATTACATACAGTGCAATAGAGGGCAACGGTAATGATATTGAGCTTAAGCTCACTGTCGATGGCAAATCACCCTACACTCAGTTAGAAAACTTTTTGGTTTATAGGGTATGGAAAAATGTGACTGATGAATTTTCCTCCGACTCGGACGGCGATGAATTTTCTCCCGAACAGGAAGAATCGTTTGTGAGTAAGACTACAGAAATTTATGACAGCGACGGTTTTGTTACCGAGCCTCTTTGTGTGGCTCTTACTGCAGGAGAACATTATATTTCGTTATCAATAGGCGGAGAACCGATAAGAATTGAAAGGTTGGTTTTCGATACTCCACAGACACTTATTAAATATGACGAATATGCTGAAAAATATAAAAATGCAGCTGAATATAAAGGTAAAGAGATTGTTTTAGAGGGTGAAAAGGCAACCGAGAAAAGCCAGAAAAGCTTTGTGCCGCTGGCTTCGAGGAATGATGCCGATGTCTCGCCTTCAGATCCCTTTAATAAAAAGATAAACTACATAGGCGGTACTAATTGGAACGGTCTTGGCGGGACGATAAGCTGGAGCTTCAACGCACCGAGTGACGGCTTTTATAAATTAGGCTTCCATTACAGACAGAACTATTTGCAGGAAGGTGTTTCTTACAGAAGACTGTCCATAGACGGTCAAGTGCCTTTTGAAGAAGCAAAAGCTATTGCTTTTTCATATAAAAGCGGTTGGCAGTATTTTACACTTAAAAAAGAAAACGGTAAAGAAATGCCCGTTTATCTTACAAAGGGTGAGCATACTATAACTCTTACTGTCACTTTAGGTAAGCTTGCTTCTTATGCGGCAGAGCTTAAGGACATTACCAATATTTTAGGTGTGCTTTACCGCAAAATCGTAAAAATAACGGGAGAAACGCCTGACGCTAACCGTGACTATGATTTATTTGTAGCAATTCCCGAGCTTAATGATGAACTTCCCGACGTTGTTGAAAGACTTGAAAAAATGGCGGTTTACAGCGAGGAGATTTCCGGCTCAAAGGGTGGCTCTAACGCACAGATAATGCGTAAAGCCGCAGTTACAATAAAGCAAATGATAGACGTAAAATATGAAGCACACACAAAGCTTTCTGCCTTTTATGATAATTATTCTTCGCTTTGCTCCTGGGCTTATGAAATGCAGAATATGGCGCTTGATATTGATACGGTTTTATTAACGCAGCCTGGTAAGGATTTCGAGCAGGGTGATATTGGATTTTGGGACAGAACAGCCTTTTCCTTTAAAAGACTGATAGCTTCTTATATGGACGACTATAATATGGATAAAACCGATGAAGAATCTTTGGTTTTATGGCTTAATTGGGGTCGTGACCAGATAACCTTACTTGAAAATCTTGTTTCTAATGACTTTACCCCTAAAACGGGAATAAATGTTGATATTAAAATTACTGCAACAACACTTGTGCAGGCAGGACTTGCAGGCAACGGACCAGATTTTCAGCTTAATATTGCGAAAACCGATCCTTTAAACTACGCAATGCGTGGACTTCTGTACGATTTAACTAAGTTTTCTGATTATGATGAAATAGTTAAGCGTTTCAGCAAGACTGCAACCGTCCCGTATGAATATAACGGAGGAATATACGGTCTTCCCAGTACAGAAACCTTTAATATGATGTTTATAAGAACAGATATATTTGAGGAGTTAGGATTAAAAATTCCGAAAACATGGGATGAATTTATAAATGCCGCAAAGGTAATAACCCTTAATAATATGAACTGCGGTATGACTACTGACGGATTTATGTTTATGACACAAATGGGTGTAGAGCTCTACAACGAGGACCGTACAGCTACAAACTTAATGTCGGCAGGAGCGGTAGAGGCTTACACCTTTATGACCGATTTCTTTACAAAATACAAATTCCCCAAAACCTTCAGCTTTTTCAACCGTTTCAGAACGGGACTTATGCCAATGGCAATAGCTTCTTATGCAGAAAATGCAACCTTAAGGGCGGCGGCTCCCGAAATTAACGGCAAATGGCGTATGGTTGAAATCCCCGGCTTTAAGAATGAGGACGGAACTATTTCCAACGCTGTAAACGGAACGGGAACAGCAAACGTAATACTTAACTGGTCGGATAAAAAGGAAGAGGCATGGGAATTCCTTAAATGGTGGACTTCCGATGATATTCAGTACAGATTCTCAACTAATATTGAGTCGATACTTGGAGCATCTGGAAGATACGAGTCGGCAAATCTTAATGCGGTTTATAAGCTCGGTTGGGACAAGGCAACCCTTGAAGCCTTGCAGAATCAGTTCGATAAGGTGCAGAATCTACCCGAAGTTCCCGGTAGTTATTATGTATCCCGTTCGGTTCAGCAGGTTTTCTGGAACGTTGTAAACAACGGACAGAATGTTGAGGATATGCTTGAAAAATGGATACCTGAGGCTGACGACGAAATTCGCCGTAAAACTCAGGAATACGCAAAGAATAATTAAGGAGGGAAGAGAATGATTAAGGTAAAAAAGCCTAAAGGCATAAGTAAATGGACTACCGGGGACAAGATAACCTTATCCTTAATGATGTTGCCGTTTTTAGCAGTATTTCTGCTGTTTATGGTAGTGCCTGTCTTTTCTTCCCTTGTGCTTAGCTTTACTAAGTACGATATGATAAATCTCCCGAAATTCTGCGGGCTTGAAAACTATTTCAGAATGTTTATAGAAGATAAGGTATTTATGATAGCCATAAAAAATACCCTTATGTTTGCAATAGTTACGGGCCCTGTTGGGTTTATGCTGTCATTTATGCTTGCGTGGATGATAAATGAGTTGGGCGCAAAGACCAGAACGGTACTGTCATTTTTGTTCTATTCTCCTGCACTTATGGGAAATGTTTACTTTATATGGCAGGTTATGTTCAGCGGTGACAGTTACGGTTATGTAAATAGCCTGCTTATGTCTATGAATGTTATTTCGGAGCCTATACAATGGTTTAATGATGCAAATTATGCTATGACTCTGGTTATTATTGTTCAGCTTTGGATGAGTATGGGCGTATCATTCCTTGCTAATATTTCGGGATTGCAGAACGTTGACCCGTCGCTTTACGAGGCAGGTGCGGTGGACGGTATCAGAAACCGTTGGCAGGAATTGTGGTACATTACAATGCCTTCTATGAGTAACATTTTGCTTTTCAGCGCAGTAATGCAGATACAGTCATCATTCTCGGTAAGTACTATTGCAACTACACTTACCGGTTTTCCAAGCGTTAATTATTCAACCCATACAATAGTTACCCATCTCAGTGATGTTTCGGGTACACGATTTGAAATGGGCTATGCTGCAGCACTGTCTGTATTCTTGTTTGCATTGATGGCTATAACCAGAGTAGTTATC